>DATBRP010000211.1:0-5122 GCA_036560245.1 Hyphomicrobium sp. | reverse complement strand
GATCGACCGCGGCGCGCTTCGCGAACACAGACGACCGCAACGAACGCACGTCCGAGTGGGACTTCACCGGGTCATCGTAGAAGGCCTGGATTTTTTCCGCGCCCATGCCGGGTGTTCCGAGCCACGCCGGGACGTAAACATTGCAGAGACGCTCGACGTCGAGCAGGGCCTTGCTGGCTCCGGTGCCGCTCACCGGACAAGCCGTCGAAAATGCGTCGCCGACGAGCGCGATGCCGGGTTGCCGCGTATTCTCCGCCGCCGTCAGATCCATCGGACGGATCTTGATCGCTCCGCGAACGCGCAGCCGGCCGGTGAGTTTCTCAAGATTTGGCAGAACTTCCGCGATCGCTCCCATCGGGTCGTCGCGGACGCGCCGCAGCCAAGGATCGCCGAGTTCGCGGTAGACGAATAAATTCACCCGCAGCCCTGTGGCTAGCGGAAACAGCGTCAGGTAGGCGACGCGCTGTGATGGGTGTTCGCCGAAATAGGTGAGGGAGTCGAACGGCAGGTTCGCGGCATCGGCGTCAAACCCGATCGAAAGCGAATGACATTTGCTGATCTCGCGCCGCCTCATTCCAAGACGCTCGAGCAAGCCGCTTGCCATGCCGCTCGCGCCGACGATGAGCCGTGCGGATACGTTTTCGCCGCCAACGAGCGTCAGTGTCTGCCGCTCCGGCGTCAGTGCGATGCCGGTGACCTTGCTTTGCACGAAGGCGACTTCGCGCGGCACCAGACCGCGGATCAAATTCACGAGCGCGCCGTACTCGATGCCGTATTGTACGATTGGCTTGATCTCGACGAGGCGCCCGAGCCGCGCCACCCAAACGTTTTGGTATCGCAGCGTCGCCGGAAGAACGTCATCGAGCACGCCTGCCTTGCGCAGCCACTCGATGTGGGTGTCTTCCAGCTTCTCGCAGCGAAAATCGGGACGTGCGCGTTCGAATGGATCGATCAACGTGACGTCGTAGCCGGCGCGGCCAAGCACGGTCGCGGCAAGCGAGCCGGCCAATCCAGCACCCACGATCGCGACGTCGGTTTCTCGCACTTGATGCCCCTGGGAAATCGTTCCCGCGAGGCTAGGGATCTATGATTACGCGTCGCTTAAGCTGTGTCGTTGCGGCCGGCTGAAGCGCGGGTATGGTCAACGAACCGTTAACGCCGCACTTCGAGACCCGGCGACGCAGCTGTCGATCAGGCGTTGTTGTGTTCTTTTTTGGCGATCTTAGCGGCGCGTTTGGTGGCGTTTTTCAACTTGCGCTGCTTCGCAACGATGCGTCTGCGGCGATTGTCCGACATCATGACCATGTGAATTTGTCCTCCGGTTCAGGGGCTCTGTATAGCGAGTTCGCCTAAGAACAAAATACGGATCGCCCAAAAAGTCGCGCCTCGCCCGCAACAGCGGTAATCCGCCCCGATTTATCGTGCGGTGGACATCATTGCGGCCTCGACCGGCGGCTCGATTGGCCACCCGGCGTCGACGTATTTGAGGAACCAGGCGCTGAAGCACTGCGGCACGGCTTCGATCTGGCGGCGAATGGCGTCGGGGCTCGACCAGCTGAAACCGTCGCACTCGTGAGGATTGGGAGCGACGGCGCCCTCGTAGCGACCGCGGAAGATGTGCACGAGCTCGTGCTCGATCAGGCCGCCGCCAAGCTCTGCGCGGTAGGTGAATGTGCCGATCGGCGCCAACGCACACGTGATGCCCATTTCTTCGTCGAGCCGGCGCAGCGCCGCGTCGCCCGCACGTTCGCCTGGGCGCGGGTGTCCGCAGCACGAGTTGGTCCAAAGACCTCCCGAATGATATTTGCCGATTTGCCGGCGCTGTAGCAGCAGCCGCCCGTTGCCGTCCCAAACCATGACCGAGAAAGCGCGATGAAGCTCGCCGCGCCGATGCGCCTCGAGCTTTTCGGCGATGCCAATTTCCCGATCTTCTCGATCGACGAGAATGATGTCTTCATGAAGCATTGATGGATTGTTCCCCACGCCACCCTGTCCGGTCATCATAGCATAGGGTGAGGCGGGAAGGGGGCGCGCAAATTCGGTCGGCACAGCAAGCCCTTAATGGCTCAGCGGCGATAAAACGTCATCATGCGCAGGAAAGTGCGATGGACGTCCTTGGCCGGATGGTCGAAGACGTCGAGCGGGATGCGCAGCACGTCCTTTCCGGATATCGCCCACGGCACACGCATCAGGAAACGATGCACGGGCCGCTTGCGCCAGTCCGCGAGAAGCGCCCGTTCAAACGGCTCTTGCAGGGTGATGCGAAGCTCATTGCTCACTGAGCCCCGTATTTCGACAAACGCGAGATCGATCTGCTTGACCGCCCGCCACGAGACGATGCCGAGCCCTTCGGCGAAAATTCCATATTGGCCCGCCCCGATGCGTGGCCTGCCGGTCTCGAGCAGCGGGTAATTGTGATAGGCGTATCCGAAGGCGACGAGTGCCAGTGCGATCAGGAAGACATTGTCGAGTACGAAACCGGCCGCAACGAAGCAAACACCGACGAAGCCCACGACGTAGACGGGAAATTGAATTTCCTCTCTGTCGTAGGCCACGGTGTAGCCCGGCAGCGGTTCATGGCTCAATGGCAGCGTGCTTTCGATGTTGTTTAGTCGGGTAGCAGGTAAATCAAGTTGTGTGCCACACGGCCTGACGCCGGTATCAAGCTGAAGTGCTTCGAGTAATTGCGAGGGATGGTCCACGTCGCCCCCGACCGTGCCCAAGTCATAGGCGTTCGACGGCATCGATGCCAACATTTGGAGCAGGAGGCTCACGCGACCCCAACGCCCCAAGATATGTAATATGCGGACGGTACGGCTTTGCTAAAGGATATCGCAGCGCCCTTCGCCGATTTGGGCGGCGCGGAATGCAGTCGAGGCCTGGGGGAACAGCAATGATCTTTGGAATGGATACCTACACGTTCGTGCACGTGGTGATAAGTTTGGTCGGCATTGCCACCGGCATCATTGTACTTTTCGGATTTCTGGCCAATGCCGGATTGCCCGTCCTGACCGCGATATTCCTCGCGACGACTGTTCTGACGAGCGCCACAGGCTTCGGCTTTCCGTTCCACCAGCTTCTGCCGTCGCACATCGTCGGAATCATCTCGCTCGTCATCCTGGCGATTGCCATTTACGCGCTCTATGGCGCGCACCTTTCCGGCCCCTGGCGGTGGATTTACGTCGTCACTGCGACAGCCGCACTCTACCTCAATGTCTTCGTTCTCATCGTGCAGCTCTTTCTTAAAGTTCCGGCTCTGAATGCTCTGGCGCCGACACAGGCCGAAACGCCGTTCGTCGCGACTCAAGTGGCCACGATGCTCGTGTCCATTGTACTGGGCGTGTTCGCGATCCGGAAATTCCGCGCTTAGGCGTGCGCGGCCCTTTAGCCTGAGCCCACGGAACCGTTGCCGCGACGGGAACGCGACGCTAAGCTACCCGCATCGACTCTGTCACCGCCGTTTAAGAAACCCCATGCGCCGTTTGCTCAATCTGCTGATAGGCCTTGCGTTCGCGGTGCGCAGTCTTTTGCCCGTTGGCTTCATGCTGGCCGCGTCGCCGGCATACGCGGGCGGCGTTGAAATCGTCATCTGTACGGGGCACGGGCTGCAAAGCCTGACCGTTGCTGACGAGGGCAAGACGGCCCCGACAAAGGCGCCGATGTCCGCCAAGGATGTTTGCCCATTTGCTCCTGTTGGCGCTGTGGCGGTCGATCATGATACGCCGCATCTGCTCACGCGGACCGTACACTACGCATCCCTGACCTACCGCGTGACGCGCGAGATTTTCCGCGCCACGCCGAGGCCGAGTGCCCATTCGGCGCGTGGACCACCGGCTGTTCTGATCTGAGCGTTCTCAGCGTTTTGGCGTGATTGCCGAATCGGGCCCGTTGGCTCCGGCAACACATCTTCGCAACATCAGTTCAGTTGGAATTCCGCGAATGCCTTTTCAGCCGCACCGCCTCCCGGCGGTAACGCGTGACATGCATCAGCCTTTGCCGAGCCGCCGGCGCTCGCTCATTGTAGTGTCCACGTTACTCTTGCTTGTCTTTGGTCACGGCGTCGTTCTCGCCCAGGATGCAACGCAGTCCCAGAATGCGGGCGCATCGAACGAGATCAAGCTGCCCGACGTCACCGTTCAGCAGGCTCCCGCCAAGACTGCGCAGACAAAAGCACCACGGAAGAAAAGCGCAAAGCCCAAGGCTGTTGCCAGGACGGTTCCGAAGCCGTCTGCGACGCCGAAGGCCGCCGCCAAAGCAACGGCCGTGGCCAGCGCACCTTCCGCTCCCGTCGCAACTCCTGTTGCGTCAACGATAACCGCGCCGGCGCAAGGAAATCCGGGGGCGCCGTCTTCGACCGTCGCATCAGTCCCAGGCGCTTCGGGCCCCGGAGCGCAGACCGCGACGGGCATCGACATGACTCGTTTCGCAGAAACCCCAGTTTTTTCCGTAACCGATATTCTGCACGACGTGCCGGGCGTGTCCTTGAAGCAAGGCAACGGCCCGCGCGACATTGGTATTTCAATCCGGGGCTCGAACGCGCGAAACGGCTTCGGCATCCGCAACATCGTCATTCTCGACGACGGCTTTCCCGTCACGCAGCCGGATGGGCTGTCGCGCAGCGATCTCATCGATCCGCACGCCTATGCGGGAATCGACGTCTGGCGCGGGCCATCTTCCGCGCTCTTCGGCAACTATGCGACGGGCGGCGCCATCAACTTCCGCACGCGCCCCGGCGGCGATATCGACGGCGTCGAATACGGCGTCGACGTCGGCAGCTTCAACTATCTGAACAACTATGTGACGGGCGGAGCTAAGGGCGAGAACTGGGAAGGCTCCGTCTTCATGAGCGATGTGCGCGGCGACGGTTACTTCGGCTACAGCGCGTTCAATACGCAAACGATCAACGCGCTTCTCACCTACAAGCCGTCGTCGTCGGATACGTTCACTTTCAAGGCCATTGATAACGAACTCGACGCCGAACTGCCGTTCCGCGCGTCGCTCAATCAGTTCAAGCAGAACCCGTTCCAAAAGGGTTGCGAGACGGCCACGACGGCGGCCGCGGGCTGCGTAACAAATAACTTTCTGGGCGTTCCTCAAACGGCGGAGCAGGCGGGAGCAAACC
>DATBRP010000210.1:0-12672 GCA_036560245.1 Hyphomicrobium sp. | reverse complement strand
GATTTTCCGCATCAGTTCTTCGGCGAAGTTCCAGGCGCCGATCAGAAATATCGTATCCGCCGCGATGCCCTTGGCTTTATCCAAGGGCTCGATCTTCTGCCCCGTGCCCGGCACGATCAACCCGACTTTTAGGGCGGCCTCATCGATGTAGAGATCCGGCGTTATCCCGGCCGCCCGCACGAACGTCAGCGCCTTGGCTGCGACGCCGACGAGCGCTACGCGACGCCCTGCGGCCTGATATTCCGCGACGAGCGAAGCCGCCGACTGCATGGCCCGCTCCGCGCCTTCCGAGAAAATCGCATAAGCTTTGAGCGCGTCGGCGCTCGACAAAGATTTCGCCAGGAAGGGCGGCGTCGGCTCGGGCCAATCGACGGCGAATGGCGTTCCTCCAGAAAACGGCAGCGGAGAAACAGCGTCCTCCGCCCGCCGGAGGAAAAACATCGCGCTGACGCCATGAACCGAGACGAGGCGAACCTCCTCGACGCGCAATCCGCACCTCTCAGCGAGACGCGACATCGAGGCGACGGTGTAGAAGGAATAGTGCTCGTGATAGACGGTGTCGAACTCGCCGTTGGCGATCATCAATGCCTGACTAGTCTGAATGATCGCGACGCCACCGGGCGCCAGACATTCCCGCACGCCCCTCATAAACGCGGAGGGGTTCGGCGTATGCGCGGCAACGTTCATTGCGACGATGACGTCGACCAATCCCTCCGGTCGCACATCAGGGAAGAATCCCGTGAGTACTTTCCGCCCGGCTCTGGTCGCAATGCGATTGAGATTTTCCGCCGGGTCGACACCCACGGCATCAAATCCGCGCGCTTCGAGAGATGCGAGAAGGCTGCCGTCGTTAGAGGCAATCTCAAGAACACGCGCGCCGCGCGGGCTTCCCGCAGCAAGCGCATCGGCAAACCACTCAAAATAAGCCTTGAGCGTGCCGCTGGTGCCGCTGGCATAGAGATAATGCTTAAACAGCCGCGCCGGATCGACGAAATGCGTGAGCTGTCCGTGTGTGCAGGACGGACAGACGCTCAGTCCGAGCGGAAACGCTTCGTACGGCTCGCCCGCGTCTTTCAAAAGCTGATTGGCCGGCGGCTGGACGTCCAAATCCAGCAGGGGTTGGACAGGAACGTCGCAAACGATGCACGTTTTCTGAGGAACACAAGCGGCCGTCATGACGCCGCTTTGAAGTATGGGCGGAATTTCTCGCGAAAGCGCTCGCAGCGTTCGGCGATCGAAACATCGGGCGCGGCTCCGCAGAGCGCTTGAATTTTCCCGCAGTTCATCCGGAACGAGTACGTCGGTGAATTGCCCTTATCGACGACCGGCACGCCGTGGAAGGCTGCAATACTGTCGGCAAGCTGACCGATGCTGATATTGAGCGAGCCCGTATTGAGAATGGGCGGCAAGTCCGCATCCAATTCGACAAGCCGCAGGACGTAATGGGCAAGGTCTTCGAGAAACAATATGTTTCTGTGTGACTGACGATTGCTCACCTGGACATAACCGTCACGCATCGCAGCCAGATTCATGGCGTTGAAAACCAGCTCGGCACGCAGCTTCGGGCTTGGTCCGCACACGGTACCGAGCCGCAGCCCCGTCATCGCATTCGCGAAGCAACGAGCGAGCGCATCGATGGAGATCTTTGAGCAATCGTAGGGATTGACGGGATCGAGCCTCGTCTCCGACTCATCCAACGCCGGAGGCACGGTGTCGCCGTCGGCAAGCACGGAGTAGACGCTCGCGGTGCTGGCGTAGATCAGCCGTGCATTCAGCGGCTTGCGTCGGGCAAAATGCAGGAGGTCCAGGCAGTTGTTTGCCAGCGCGCCATCTGGATCGCGCATCGACATCGGAACGCTCGAATGTCCGGCAAACCAAAGAATGACGCTGAAATCGGCGAGATCGCTGATCGTCAACTCTTGGTAACGGCACCGCATCGCATTCTCGACACCGGCGAGACGATCGACGTTCTGATCGCAGACCGCGACGTCGAGACCAGACCCTATCAAGATAGGCCGGAGGTACGCTCCGACATAGCCATGTCCGATCAAAAGGATTTTCATCGCCTGTCCCGGACGAAATGTATGATCGCCGGACTGTTTCTGCTTTGCCTTGCATGTGGCTGGAGCACGGCTTCGCTCTAAAATAGAGAATCAATGCAAGGACTTGGAAGCAAGGAGCACCAGCTTGACACGAACACAAAACCCACGCACGTCAAGCCTTCTTGCCCCTCAAGCTGCTTCCTGGACAGGGAACCGCACATGACCGCGCCTAAAATCAAGTTGCATAAAGGCGATCTACCGGCGGGATTAGCGTTCCCGAACGGCGTCGCATTCGATACCGAAACGCTTGGCCTCAAGCCGCATCGCGACCGCCTCTGCCTCGTGCAGCTCTCAAGCGGCGACGGCACGGCCCATCTTGTCCAGTTCGACGGCAAAAACTACGACGCCCCGCGCCTTAAGGCCCTTCTGACCGATGCGAAAACGCTGAAGATCTTCCATTTCGCCCGCTTCGACATCGCGGTTCTTGAACACTACCTCGGCGTCGAAACCAGCCCGATCTACTGCACGAAGATCGCATCCAAGCTCGCGCGCACCTACACCGACCGTCACGGCCTGAAAGACCTTGCCGGCGAGCTCCTGGGCATCGAGCTTTCAAAGCAGCAGCAGAGCAGCGATTGGGCCGCCACCGAGCTTTCCGACAGCCAAAAAGCCTATGCCGCCAACGACGTGCTGCATCTGCACGCCATTAAGGCCCGGCTCGATGGCATGCTGACGCGCGTCGACCGCCAAAAATTTGCCCAAGCGGCCTTCGCCTTCCTGCCGACGCGTGCGCGACTCGATCTCGCCGGCTTCGAGGATGACGATATCTTTGCTCATTGAGGGCGATATCGGGGTGCACGCCCAGACCCCGAGGCTGAATTTGCTGGTAAAAAGGGGGCGGTCCCAAAGTTTCCCCAATTGCCGACGACATTGGGGCGATCCTTGGGGGCAAGTCTCATGAGCCGCTATGGCTGCCACACCTGACAGCGCCGTAACGGGCGGCCGCGGACGCTCGTCCGCCAGCAACATCGTGTTCGCGGGCGACCGCACGGTGAGCCGCCGTGTCGCTCACCGCCATTCCAAGAACGTGCGAACACTAAAAATTGCACTCCCTCTGGTTGCATTGGCGACACTTGCCGTTTTTGCGATGACGCTCCTCAATGGCGTGGGCATCGGCCCGACCATACCCACCGTTGATATCCCACAGATCGTCGCCGAAAACCTGAAGATGAAGAACCCGCACTACGAGGGCTTCCAGGCAGACGGCGGACGCTACTGGGTCAAAGCCGAGACGGCGCAACAGGATTTGAAAACGCTCGGCGTCGTGCACCTCGACCACATCACCGGCGACATGCTCGACGCCAAAAAGCAGAAGACGCACCTCGTCGCCACACGCGGCTTGTTCGATAACAAGGCCAACATCCTCGAACTCTATGACTCGATCGACGTGACGGGCGACGGCGGACTCAACGCCAAGCTGACCCACGCCACCATCAAGACGAAAGAGGGGATCATCACCTCGGATCAGCCCTCGACGATCGTCATGGGTGCTGGCCGGATAACCTCGAACCAGCTGACCATCCGGCAGAAGACGAAGGAATATACCTTCGTCGACAATGTGAAGACGCACATGAAGCCGAAGGATCGTCCGCCTGCGGCCGCAGCCGAAGATCAGACGGCGGCGAAAGCACTGCCCTTCGGCAAGCCCGGCGAGCCGGTCGACGTCGCCTCGAACCGCCTCGACGTCGACGACAACAGCAAAACCGCGGTGTTCACGGGCAAGGTCGTTGCGACACAGGCCGGCGCAACGTTGATGGCACCGGAAATGACCGTCACCTATGAAGGCGCAGTCACGCCGCAAAAGGGTGCCGCGCCCAGCGCCACGGACGCGGCCGATGCCGGCACCAAACTGAAGCAGATCATCGCCAAGGATTCCGTCACGCTACAGCAACCCTCCGGCGAAACCGCGACGAGCCGGACGGCCACTTTCGATACCGCGACCCAGGTCGCCGTGCTCGAAGGCGACGTGGTGCTGACGCAGGGTGACGACAAAAAGGCTGTCGGAGACCGTGCCGAGTACGATCAGGCGGCGCAGACAATGATATTGACCGGGCCCGTCGTCGTCACGCAGGGCGCCAATATATTGAAAGGACGGCGCTTGGTCTTCAATCGCGCCACCAACAAGCTACAGCTTACCGCCCCGACCGGAACCGCGGCTGGACGGATTTCAGCGCACTTCGTAAAGCCCGCCGCTAAACCGGCGAAGCAATCCGATTCGGACGAGGCTCAGTCCGCCGATGGCATACCGTTTGGCTCGGCGTTCAAGACTGACCCGAAAGCACCCTACGACGTGACGTCGAACCGGCTCGACGTCGATGACAACGCCAAGACGGCGCTGTTCACCGGCAATGTCGTGACAGTGCAGGGCAACTTCACAATCCGCTCTGCGGAAATGACGGCCTATTACACGGGACGTGCAGGGCTCGCACCATCAACCGACACGACCAAATCGGGCGGTGCCGCTTCGCTAACGCACATCCGAGCCAAAAAGGCGGTTTCGATCGTATCCAAGGACGGCCAGACCGCCACCGGCGACTGGGCCGAGATCGACGTCAAAACCAACTTGGCGACGCTCGGCGGCACCGTCGTACTGACGCAAGGCAAGAATATCGTGCGAGGCACGAAGCTGGTGATCGACATGAACACCGGCGAGGCAACGATCAAGACCGAGCCTACCGCTTCCAGCACCGGCTCGATGGTTTCAAGCGGTAACGTCAGCGTCAGTGGCAACGGCGACATCATCAAGGCCGAGCGCCCGAGCGCAATTTTCTACCCGAACCAAATAATGGGCAAGAAATCGAAATCTGTGGCGAAGGACGTTGTCGACGGCTGGCAGTCCCAGGAGTCGCCTTGACCCCGGATGCGACTTCGAGACATGTCCCAACCCAATGACGTGTGCGGCGTAGAGAGGCGATAAGTGTTCAGGGCTCTTCCCATCCGCCTGAGATCGAAGGCCGCGGCGACCGCTCAAACGGGTGCCAACGGCCACGCGCATGTGAACGGCCATGCCCCCCAAGCTGCGCCAAACGACGAAGACCCGCATGCGATCGGAGCCGACGGCTGGCTCACCGCCTACGACATTAAGAAATCGTATCGTAAGCGGATGGTGGTCAAGGGCGTCAGCCTCGCCGTCGGGCGCGGCGAGTCGGTCGGACTTCTCGGTCCCAACGGCGCCGGCAAAACCACCGTCTTCTACATGATCACGGGTCTCGTCGCCGCTGACTCCGGCCGTATCACCCTCGATGGCGAGAACGTCACCCCGCTTCCGATGTATCAGCGAGCCCGCCTCGGCGTCGGCTATCTGCCCCAGGAAGCCTCGATCTTCCGCGGCCTGACGGTCGAGCAGAACATCATGGCCGTGCTCGAACTGATCGAACCTGACCGCAAGGCGCGAAAAGAACAACTCGACAACCTGCTTGAGGAATTTTCCATCACGCGGCTCAGAAAATCGCCGGCGTTGGCCCTTTCAGGCGGTGAACGGCGGCGTTGCGAAATTGCCCGCTCCCTCGCCTCGCGGCCATCCTTTATGTTGCTGGACGAACCATTTGCCGGTATCGACCCCATAGCGGTCGGAGACATCCAGCAACTCGTTCGCCACCTCACCGAGCGGGGCATCGGCGTGCTGATTACCGATCATAACGTTCGCGAAACATTAAGTCTCATCGACCGCGCCTATATCATCTACGATGGTCAAGTTCTGACACAGGGCAAACCTTCGGAAATCATATCGAACGAAGACGTGCGGCGGGTCTACCTTGGCGACATGTTCGTTAACACGCGTTGAGTACAGCTGGCCGCAGGGATTGACCCACGGAGCAGCAGGTTAGCGCATGGCGCTTTCGGCAAAATTGGAGCTGAGACAAGGCCAGCAGCTGGTGATGACACCACAGCTGCAACAGGCCATCCGGCTCCTGCAGCTCTCGAACATCGAACTCACCGAATTCGTCGATGCCGAGCTTGAGCGCAATCCGCTCCTCGAACGCGAGGAGTCGACGAATGGCCCCAAAGCCTCTGAAGAGCCCCTCACAGAGCGGTCCGAAGAAAAGGCCGAAGACGACCGCTGGCTCGACCTGAGACAGCCCGTTGAAGACCATACAGGCGGCCTCGACGCCGACTTCGGGAACGTCTTCCAAGGGCCCGGCACCGGTGAATCCGCCAACGGTCCGGCCGTGACGGGATTGGGTTGGGCGAACCTCACCCAGCGCATGCACAACGGCGGCGACGAGGACAACGACCTCGAAGACTACGTCGCCAATCAGGTGTCCTTACGCGAGCATCTAACGGCGCAGCTGCCGCTGACCGTTACGGACCCGATCGAACGCCTCATCGGACAATACTTGATCGACCTCGTCGACGAAGCCGGCTACATCCCCCCGGATCTCGAACCGCTTTCGCAAAGACTCGGCGCGCCGCTGGAACTTACCGAGAGCGTCCTCGCCAAATTGCAGACGTTCGATCCTCCCGGAATCTTTGCCCGTTCGCTCGCCGAATGTCTGGCTCTGCAGCTCAAGGATCAGAATCGTTACGATCCACTGATGGCGCAATTGCTGGCCAATCTCGATCATCTGGCAAATCGCAATCTTACGGCCCTGAAAAAGGCTGTCGGCGTCGACATGGACGAACTCGCCGACATGATCCGAGAGATCAAGCGCCTCAACCCAAAGCCAGGTCTGAAATTCGGCTCCGTGCAAATGCAGCCCGTCGTACCCGACGTCATCGTTCGCGCCGCATCTGATGGTGGCTGGCATGTCGAGCTGAATAGCGACACGCTTCCGCGCGTCCTCGTCAATCGCACCTACTACACGCGGATCGCCAAAACCACGACGAACGAGCGCGACAAAGGCTATCTGTTCGACTGCCTGCAGAATGCGAATTGGCTCGTAAAAAGTTTGGATCAACGGGCCCGCACGATTCTTAAAGTCGCCGAACAGATCGTGCGCCAGCAGGACGCTTTCTTCATGTACGGCGTCCAGCATTTGAGGCCGCTAAATCTCAAGGCGATTGCCGACGCAATCTCGATGCACGAGTCGACCGTTTCACGCGTCACCTCGAACAAATACATCGCGACACCGCGCGGCATCTACGAGCTGAAATACTTTTTCACGTCTGCGATAGCTTCTGCCGCCGATGGCGAAGCCCATTCTTCCGAATCCGTCCGTCATCGGATCAAACAGATGATCGACGCCGAGCAAGCCGATGCCGTGCTCTCTGACGATCAACTCGTCGACCGGCTCAAAACAGAAGGCGTCGACATCGCCCGCCGTACCGTTGCAAAATACCGCGAGGCAATGCGCATTCCATCTTCCGTACAGCGTCGCCGTGACAAGAGACTGGTGGAGCGGCTAAGCGGCGCCGTGTGAAGATGAATGCCGTAAACATATGAATATATTAATATTTTTAGTTCCATTCGCGTCCGAAGCGTGATTTGACAGCGACCTACCTCCGGCCTAACGCTAGAGGTATGACAGCAGGCTTACGGCGGTCACACTTGCTTGCGATCGTACGTAACGCTGCAGGGCATCGCGGCGCGCGGTCACGCGCTGGATTTGGTCCACGGCCTAGGCAAGTGCAGAACAGGCAATATCCATGACCATTCAAATCACCGGAAAAAACCTCGACGCTGGCGGCGCATTCCAGGCGTATGCCAGCGACAAGATTCACGCAGTGTTGCAGAAGTATCTCGAACGTATACCTGATGGCCACGTCCGCTTAGAACGCGAGCGCGGACTTTTCAAAACGTCATGCTCCGTGCATCTGACGAGCGGTCTTCTGCTCGAAGCGCATGGCGAGGGCGGAGACGCATATACCAGCGTGGATTCCGCCACCCACAGACTTGAAACGAGGGTGCGGCGGTACAAAAGCCGCATTAAAAGTCATTCGTCCGCCGCGGCCGCCGCCCGCCGCAAGGTCGGCATCGAAGCGCGCGACTACATCGTTAGTACAGGGGAAGACGATCAGCCCGAGCATGACGATGCGAATCCGCTTATTGTCGCCGAGGGCCAGCGCAACATCGGCCACATGACAGTCAGCGAAGCCGTTATGCAGCTCGATTTGTCCGAAGCGCCCTTCATGATTTTCAGGAATGCTGCGCATGGGGGACTGAACGTCGTCTACCGGCGCAACGATGGGCATATTGGCTGGATCGACGCGGAACTCCCGATTACATCAAAATCGGACGGAGCTTCCGGCGCGAAAGTTGTGGACTGAGGGTAATTGCATTTTTGATTTGAAGCGCTGACGGCCGAAACCGGCCGTCATGAGCGCGATATCGGCAGCGATATCATCGCGATGGAGTTTGAATGAATATCGAAGACATGCTCGCCCCCGACGGGATCATCCCGCGATTGGCGGCGGTTGACAAAAAGCAGGCGCTGCAGGCATTGGCGGCGAAGGCTGATGTGGCGACGGGCGCTCCGGCGCACGAGATCTACGCGGCCCTTTTGCAGCGTGAGCGTCTCAGCTCGACAAGCCTCGGACGCGGCATCGCGATCCCCCATGTCAAACTACCGGCGGTCAAGGCGATCACCTGCCTTTTCGCGCGTCTCGAACGTCCCGTTCCGTTCGAGAGCCATGACGGCGAGCCGGTCGATTTATTGTTCTTCCTTCTGGCGCCCGAGCAGGCCGGAGGCGATCACCTGAAGGCACTCGCCCGCATTTCGCGTCTCGTTCGCGATCCGGCAACGCTCGAAGGCTTGCGCGTCGCCAAGGATATCGACGAGCTTCGGCTAGTGCTGACGAAACCGGTCGCTTCGCACGCAGCGTAGCGGCTGACGGCGCGTCAGTGCAGAACCGCTAGCGCTCCGAGACCGATGCCGCCGACCAGCAACCGCCACCAGCCGAAGAATGAAAGACCACGACGGGAGATGAAGTCCAGCGCATAGCGCACGACGACGACGCCTGTCACGAAGGCCGCGATGAAACCCAGCACGATGAGGTGGATGTCGTCGGGCGTCAGCAGCGCCCAGTTCTTATAGAGATCGTAGGCGAAAGCGCCGGCCATCGTCGGCATCGCAAGAAAGAACGAAAACTCGGCGCCTGTGCGCTTGTCCGTTCCGAGAAACATCGCGCCGACGATCGAAGAACCGGAGCGGGAGACGCCGGGAATCATGGCGAGGCACTGACAGAAGCCGATCCCCAATGCGGCGAGCGGCGGGATATCCATCACGTCCCGGTAGCGCGGCTTCAGCGGCATGCGATCGACCAACAAAAGCACGATGCCGCCGATGACAAGCGCAGAGCAAATGATCAACGGCGACTCGAACAGATAGTCCTTGATGATCTTATGAGCCGCCACGCCGATGAAAGCGGCCGGCAGGAAGGCGAGCAGGATAGCAAACACGAAGCGCCTGGACTTAGGATCGCTCGGCAGACTAACCGCCAGGTGCCAAAGCTTGCCGGAATAGACCGTCAGCAGCGCGAAAATCGCACCGAGCTGGATCAAAACCTCGAACGTCCGGCCTGTGGAGGAAACGCCGAGCAGCTTCTCCGTCAAAAGGAGGTGTGCTGTCGAAGATACGGGCAGATATTCGGTCAGTCCCTCGATAAACCCGAGAAATATGGCTTCCCAAGCGTGCATGTAGTCTCGCTCCCCCGTAAGGTGCAACGGCGCGGAAGCGTTAGCAGAATTCGTTTCGCCGCCAAATAGCGCATATGGCGCAGCTGCCTTCGAATCGACCGATGCCGATGTATAGTCGCCGCCTTGCTAACGAAGAGGCCCGATGCCGCCCCGCCTGACGCAATACCGGCTCTGCCCCCGATCCCGCTCGGTGCGCCTGGCGCTTGCCGAATACGGCATCGATGTGGCGCTGCTCGATGAAAATCCTTGGGAATGGCGGAAAGGTTTTCTGGCCAAAAACCCGGCCGGTGAAATGCCGGTGCTCGAATACGATAACGGACTGACGCTGTGCGGCGCTTATTCCATTTCTGAATTTATCGCTGAAGAGCCGATTCCAGGTCCGACCGTGATGTCATCCGGCCCGCCGCCGCTTTTTCCAGGCAATCGCGAAGATCGAGCCGAGGTTCGCCGCCTGATCGACTGGTATCACGGCAAATTCGATCGCGAAGTGACGCGCGAACTTCTGAATGAAAAAGTCTACCAAACGATGCGCCCTACGGGAGGCTCGGCGCCCGATCCCGGCATCCTCAGAGCCGTACGCTCCAATCTGCGCTATCACCTCGCATATACGGGCTATCTCGCCGACGCACGGCGTTGGCTGGCTGGCGATGATCTGAGCTTTGCCGATTTCGCCGCGGCGGCCCACATCTCCACCGTAGACTATCTCGGCGAAATGCCGTGGAATGATTATCCCGCCGTCAAAATCTGGTATCAGAAAATCAAGTCGCGGCCATCGTTTCGTACGCTTCTCGCAGATCGCGTATCGGGTTCGTCGCCGCCGCTTGCTTACTCCGATCTTGATTTTTAGAGCCCAGCGCCGCGCACCGTGTTTGAAACCGCTGCCCCAACCGTCGATCTCAACGCTACGCTTCGCGACGAAGCTTCGAAGCTCGGTCTCGACGCCATCGGCGTCACGCGCCTTGGAACGAACAGCGAGCTTGCTTCGCGACTGGCGTATTTCCTCAATGAGGGCCGCCACGGCGATATGGATTGGATGGAGGAGAATGCCGACCGGCGCGGCGACCCGCGTCGGTTATGGCCGGAAGCTAAAAGCGCGATCGTCGTCGGCCAATCCTACGCACCGCAATCTAATCCGCTCGACGCACTCGGACAGCGCGATCACGGCATCGTCTCGGTCTATGCCAAGGGCCGCGATTACCACGAGATCATCAAGAAAAAGATCAAAGCCTTGGCTCGCGCCTTTGCGTCGAGAACCGGCGCAGATGTCAAAGTCTTCGTCGATACCGCGCCGTTGATGGAGAAGCCGCTTGCGGCCAAGGCCGGTCTCGGCTGGCAGGGGAAGCACACCAATCTCGTCTCGCGCGAGCACGGCTCCTGGCTGTTCCTCGGTACCATTCTGACAACGGCCGAGCTTGAACCGGATACTGCCGAAATCGACCATTGCGGATCATGCCGCCGATGCCTCGACGTTTGTCCGACAAAGGCTTTCCCGGCGCCCTATCAGCTCGATGCCCGCCGCTGCATCGCCTACCTGTCGATCGAACACAAAGGCCATATCGCGCCGGAATTCCGCGTGGCGATGGGCAATCGCGTCTTCGGCTGCGATGATTGCCTCGCCGTCTGCCCGTGGAACAAGTTCGCTGCCGCCGCGACCGAGATGCGCTTTGCGGCTCGCGAAGGCGCCGACAATCCACCACTCGCGGAGTTGTTGCCGCTCGACGATACGGCATTCCGATTGCGCTTTGCCGGAACGCCGGTAAAGCGAACCGGCCGCAATCGCGTCGTCCGCAATGCCCTGATCGCAGCCGGGAACTCGGGCGACAAATCGCTGCTTCCTCTGATCGTGCCGTTGCTGGAAGATGCCTCTCCGCTCGTCCGGGCAATGGCCGTATGGGCGGCGCGCCGATTGATGAGCGAAGCAGAATTAGCGCCCTTGAGAGCCCGTTATCTGCCGAGCGAAGCCGATCCGGACGTGGCTGCCGAGTGGACCGATACCTTCGAAGGACATGCCGCATGAGCCGTCTTTTTTGCTTTGGTCTTGGCTATTGCGCAAACGTCCTCGCGAAACGCCTCATGGCACAAGGCTGGACGATCTCCGGCACGGCCACGAGCACAGAGAAGGCAGACGCACTGACGCGCGCCGGCTATCAGGCCTTCGTGTTCGATGGAAAGGCGCACGATCCCGCCGTCGCCGACGCCCTCCGGAGCGCCTCACACGTGCTGGTCTCGATCCCGCCGGGTGCGGACGGCGGCGATCCGGCATTGACTGTCTACGGTGCCGGCATCGCGGCGAGCCCAGCGATCTCGTGGATCGGATACTTATCGTCCGTCAGCGTCTACGGCGACACGCACGGCGAATGGGTCGACGAGGGCACCGAACCGAAGCCGGAATCCGAACGTGGCGTCCGTCGTCTCAAAGCCGAAAACGGCTGGCTGGAGCTAGGACAAAAGAGCGGCAAGACGCTCGCAATCCTTCGCCTTCCGGGCATCTACGGCCCCGGCCGCAGCGCTATCGATCAACTGCGCGCAGGCAAGGCGCGGCGCATCTTCAAACCGGGTCAGGTCACCAACCGCGTTCACGTCGATGATATCGCGACCGCAACGGAAGCGGCGTTGCGCCTTCCTTCCGGCATCCACGTTTTCAACGTGACGGACGATCTTCCAGCGCCGCCCCAGGACGTCATCGCCTACGGCGCCGAGTTGCTGGGCGTTCCTTGTCCCCCGGCAACCGACCCGACCGACGCCAGCCTGACGCCGATGGCAAGGAGCTTCTACGCCGAAAGCAAGAAGGTCTCGAACGCCCGCATGAAAGGCGAGCTTGGGGTTAAGTTGGCGTACCCGACCTATGTCGAAGGCCTGAAGGCCATCGCGCAGTCCTACGGTGCAAATTTATAATTTCTGAACACACGTTTTCCGCCATTCCGCCCGAATGCGGCGTACATGCTGAGATAGGGTGGCGCAGAGCCTAATATCCAGCGGACGTCCTTCGAAGCG
>DATBRP010000209.1:0-6931 GCA_036560245.1 Hyphomicrobium sp. | reverse complement strand
CTGACCATTGCGCAAATGAGCTTGGCTATTGGTCGCGGAAGTGTGGTACATGCTGCCCTCACACCCGGAGGCCTGTCAGATCGCTTTCTCGAGGAAGCGGAGCGCCTGTCGCGCTACCGGCCCTCCGCGACAGACGCCGCCAAGGATTTTTCTGAAGCAGCAAACGAAGGCTGAACGGATAACGCATGACCGATTCGAACGACCAGACCGATAAGACCATTCGCGTTGGAGCGCGCAAGCCGCTGTCGCTGCAGCGAACGGTCGAGTCTGGGCATGTGCGGCAGAACTTCAGTCACGGGCGATCGAAGTCCGTCGTGGTCGAGAAGAAAAAGACCCGTAAACTCGGCAATGAAAGCGAGGCCGGGCCGGCGCCCGCCGCGACGATTGAAACGGTTGCTCCGGTTGCCAAAGCGCCGAGCGCTCCGCCGGCAAGGCCAGCGTCTTCGACAAACCAGTCTCAGGGACGCACGCTTTCGACGGAAGAACGTGCAGCACGTGAACGCGCGCTCGCCGCCGCCCGCGCCGAAGGGCCGAGCCGCGCCGGCGACGCCGAGCCGATGCGCTTCGAAACCGTGCCGCGTCCGCCTGAGCCGCAGCCGCGCAGCGAACAGCCGCAGCCTCAGAACGAGCCGGCCGCAGCGGCGCCCGCCGCTCCCGCTCCCAAGCCGGCCGAAGCTCCCGCTGCCGCGCCCGCGCCTGTTGCACGTGACCACGCGCCTCGCGAACGGCGTGATGCCGGTCCCAGTTCAGCGCCGGCGTCTCGCGAAGGCGGACGCCCGCCGTTCCAAAGAAATCAATCTCGCCCCGGCGGCAACACGGCTTACATGCCGCGCGAAGCCGGACGTCCGCGCGAGATCGAGTTGCCGGTCCCGGCGGCTCGACGCGGCGCCGCGGCGCCCGACGCTACGACGATCGAGAAGCCCGTCCGTCCCGTGCGGCCTACCGTTGCGCCGCGCAGTCAGGTGGAAGAGGACGACAGCCGCAAGCGCGGTCCTGGCGGCGTCAAGGTGGCGCGCCCGGCAGTCAAAACCAACGACGACGGCCGTACGCGCCAGAAGCTGACGATCACGAACTTCGACCGCGAAGCTCAGGTTCGTTCGCTCGCCTCGCTGAAGCGCAAGCGCGAAAAAGAAAAACTCAAGGCGATGGGCATCCAGCAGCCTCGCGAGAAGATTTCGCGCGAAGTGATCATTCCGGAAGCCATCACCATTCAGGAATTGTCGAACCGCATGGCGGAACGCGCCGTCGATCTTATCAAGTATCTGATGCAGCAAGGCGCGATGCATAAGATCACCGATGTCGTCGATGCCGACACGGCAGAACTCATCGTTCAGGAATTCGGCCATACGCCGAAGCGCGTCTCGGAAGCCGACGTCGAAATCGGCTTTGTCGGCGACAAGGATGTGGATGATACGGCGCTCGAATCTCGTGCGCCCGTCGTCACGATCATGGGTCACGTCGACCACGGCAAGACGTCGCTGCTCGATGCGATCCGCTCGGCCAACGTCGTTTCCGGCGAAGCCGGCGGCATCACGCAACACATCGGCGCTTACCAGGTGCAGGCGTCGAACGGCGACAAGATCACGTTCATCGATACGCCCGGCCACGAAGCCTTCACGGCGATGCGTGCGCGCGGCGCCAAGGTGACGGATATCGTCGTCCTCGTCGTTGCGGCTGACGACGGCGTCATGCCGCAAACGGTCGAAGCCATCAATCACGCCAAGTCGGCGAAGGTTCCGATCATTGTGGCGATCAACAAGATCGACAAGCCGCAGGCCGATCCCAATCGCGTTCGCACCGATCTCTTGTCGCAGGAGATCGTCGTCGAGAGCATGGGCGGCGAAACGCTCGAAGTTCCGGTCTCGGCACTGAAGCGCACGAATCTCGACAAGCTATTGGATGCCATTCACTTGCAGGCCGAAATTCTCGACCTCAAGGCGAACCCTGGCCGCACCGCCGAGGGCATCGTCATCGAAGCCAAGCTTGAGCGTGGCCGCGGTCCCGTCGGCACGGTTCTCGTGCAACGCGGCACGCTGCACGTCGGCGATATCATCGTGGCCGGTACAGCCTGGGGCCGCGTGCGAGCTCTGCTCGACGATCGTGGCGCCCCCATCGCTACCGCCGGTCCCTCGGTTCCCGCAGAAGTTTTGGGCTTCGACGCGGCACCGGAAGCCGGCGATCAATTCGCGGTCGTCGAGAACGAAGCACGTGCTCGCGAACTGACGGATTATCGCGTTCGCAAGCGCCGCGAGACGCTTGGCTCGGCGGGCTCGAAGAGCAGCCTCGAGCAGATGATGCAGCAGCTCAAGGACGCGGGCCGCAAGGAATTCCCGCTCGTCGTCAAGGGCGACGTGCAGGGTTCCGTCGAAGCGATTGCGGGCGCGCTGAAGAAGGTCGGCAACGACGAGGTCGAGGCGCGGCTCGTGCATTCGGGCGTCGGCGGCATCACCGAATCCGACATCGCCCTTGCTGCGGCGGCAAAGGCAGTCGTTATCGGCTTCAATGTTCGCGCCAACGTGCAGGCCAAACAGTCGGCAGACAATCAGGGCGTCGAGATCCGCTACTACAACATCATCTACGATCTCGTGGATGAGGTGAAGGCGGCGATGTCGGGCCTGCTGGCGCCGACGAAGCGCGAAATCTTCCTCGGCTACGCGACGATCAAGCAGGTCTTCAACATCTCGAAGTCCGGCAAGGTTGCTGGCTGCCAAGTTACCGAAGGCAAGGTCGAACGCGGCGCCAAGGTTCGCCTGCTGCGCGACAACGTCGTCATCCACGAGGGAACGCTCGCAATTCTGAAGCGCTTCAAGGATGACGTGAAAGAGGTCGTCTCAGGCCAGGAATGCGGCATGTCCTTCGCGAATTATCAGGACATTCGCGAGGGCGACCAGATCGAATGCTTCCAGGTCGAGACGATCGCGAGAAGTCTCTAATCGCTCACGCTGGCTGATCCGCGCGGCAAATGCCGCACGGGCCAGCTCCGCGAGGGCGCGGCTTGCCGCGGCGGCCCTTGGCCGCCCGGCTCTTCGAGCCGAAGTGTGTTCAATTCGAATGAAAGAGGCCGCGCGCGGTCCAATCCTGCGGCGGTCGGAACATGACAGATCTAACGATTAAGCTGCCTCTGCGGCTAACCTTCCGCCTAACGCGCGATGATATTGCGGCGTTCGAGCGCCTGCCGCGCGAATTCACGCGCTCCGGCACGCTTGCATTCTTTGCAACGATCTTCGCTTGCGGCATGACGCTGGCCGCTTTCGACGAGCGACTCGATGGCTTGGTTCCGGAGACGCTCGCTGACTATCGCCATATCGTTTTTGCAATCGTCGCCGGAGCAATCGGCTTTGCAGCTTTCACCCTGGCCCTGACGCTGCTCTCGTATTGGCGCATCGCACAGGCTGAATATCCTCCCGAGGATACGGAAATCGAAGTATTCGAACGAAATTTGAAGATCAGCGATGGCCGCCCGCCGCGAACGCTCGAATGGAATAGTATTGCCCGCGTCATTGACGCGCCGGCGCACGTATTTCTATGCCTGACACCGCGGAACGCGGTCATCGTGCCGCTACGCGCCTTTCATTCGGTTGCTGACATGCGTGCATTCGCCGATTTATCAGAAACGCTATCGCGCGGAGCCGATGGTGATGCCTGAGCGAGGAAGTTAGCAATGCGATCCAAGGCCAAATCGAATCCCGCGAAAGCGCCGTCGCAGCGTATGTTGCGCATCGGCGAACTGATCCGGCACAAGCTCGCTGAGATGCTGTCGCGTGGCGAGATCCACGACGACGTGCTCGCGTCGCATGTCATCACCATTCCGGAAGTACGTCTCTCGCCCGATCTGAAGCTCGCGACGGTCTACGTCATGCCGCTCGGCGGTAGTAACTTGAAGCCGGTCATCGAAGCACTGACGCGCAACAAGAAGCGCATCCGTGCCGAAGTCGCGCAGACGCTCAATCTTCGCTACGCGCCGGACCTCAGGTTCCGGGAAGACGAAACATTCGAGGAAGCGACCCGCATCGATCGCCTGCTCGACAGCGACAAAGTCCGTCAGGACACGGGGAAAAAATAAGTATGACACGGCGCAAGAAGGGCTCGCCCATCCACGGTTGGCTCGTTCTCGACAAGCCCATCAATATGACGTCGACGCAGGCCGTCGGCGCGGTTCGGCGCGCGTTCAATGCGCAGAAGGCGGGGCATTCGGGTACGCTCGATCCGCTTGCGACGGGCATTCTTCCGATTGCGCTGGGCGAAGCGACGAAAACCGTGTCGTTCGCGGTCGACGGCGAGAAGGCGTATCGCTTCACGGTGCGCTGGGGCGCCGAAACGGAGACCGACGACACCGAGGGTACGGTTGCGAAGACGAGCGATCTGCAGCCGGATCGCGCCGGCATCGAAGCGCTGCTGCCGCAATTCCACGGCGAGATCATGCAAGTTCCGCCGGCGTATTCGGCGATCAAGGTCGATGGCGAGCGGGCTTACGATTTGGCGCGCGGCGGCGAAACCGTCGTGCTCGAAGCGCGCCCCGTCTTCATCGACAGTCTCATGCTCGTCGATATGCCGGACGCCACGACAAGCGTGTTCGAAGCGCGTTGCGGCCGGGGGACGTACGTGCGGGCGCTGGCGCGCGACATGGGCCGTCTTCTCGGTTGCTATGGCCACGTCATCGCGCTGCGCCGGACCCGGGTGGGGCCGTTTGAAGAGGCCGCCGCCGTGACGATGGAAGCGCTTTTGGCGGCGTCGAATTCAGACGATCCCGCGCAGCTTTCGCGGCTGCTTCAGCCGGTCGAGTCGGCGCTCGCCGATTTGCCGGAGCTTCTGGTGTCTCAGAGCGACGCGGCGAGCCTGGCGCGCGGGCAAACCGTGTTGATCCGAGGCCGGGACGCGCCGATCCTGTCGGGTCCGGCTTATGCGACGTCGAAGGGGCGTCTCATTGCGCTCGGTGAGCTTGCGAAAGGCGCGTTGCATCCGACGCGGGTTTTCAACCTGGGGTGACGCTCGCCTCCCTGCGGCGTAGAGACAAGTATATGAAATTTCACATGAATTTATGGATCAATTCAACCTCGCGTTTGCTCCGGGTTCGTGTATAAGTAGCGCCGACCGCGCGGGGTGCTCGCACTCTCGCGCGGTTTTTCATTTGCGACCCCGCTGGACGACATCCCGGCCGTGGCCGCTTCCATCCAACTCCAAATTCGAAAGGAGCAACCGATGTCGCAGATCGCACCTCACCGGCGTGAGGCGAAGACGGCCGTTATCAAAGATAGCGCGACGAAGGCCAACGATACCGGCTCGCCGGAAGTTCAGATCGCGGTGCTAACCCACCGCATCAACGAACTGACCGATCACTTCAAGATGCACAAGAAAGACAATCATTCGCGCCGCGGCTTGCTGAAGATGGTCAGCCAGCGTCGTCAATTGCTCGACTACGTGAAGGGCAAGGACAACGCGCGCTATCAGAAGATCATCGAAAAGCACGGCATCCGCCGCTAAGCCGCGCGATTGCGATTGCGCTCAAGACGGGGCCAAGCGATGGCCACACGCACTCACATACAGAACAAGAAAGCCGCCGGCGCGCATGAGCGTGCCGGTGCGATAAGCGTCAGCCGGCATGAGGCCGACTGGCAAGTCCGACCGACAGAAAAAGCGAAAACGAAAGATTGAACATGTTTGATATCCATCGAGTCGAAATTGACTGGGGTGGCCGCAAGCTGAAGCTCGAGACCGGCCACTACGCCCGCCAGGCAGATGCCGCCGTCATGGCGCAGTACGGCGATACGACCGTTCTGGCGACCGTCGTCGGTGCGCGTTCCGTGAAGCCCGGCATCGACTTTTTTCCGCTCACCGTGAATTATCAGGAACGTACTTACGCCGCCGGCAAAATTCCTGGCGGATATTTCAAGCGCGAAGGCCGGCCGACCGAGAAGGAGACGCTGACGTCGCGTCTCATCGACCGTCCGATCCGCCCGCTCTTCGTCGAAGGTTTCAAGAACGAAACGCAGGTCGTGGTGACGGTGTTGTCGCATGACCTCGAGAACGATCCCGACATTCTTGGCTTGGTTGCGGCTTCCGCGGCGTTGACCCTCTCGGGCCTGCCGTTCCTTGGACCGATCGGCGCGGCGCGCGTCGGCGTCATCAACGGCGAGTTCGTGCTGAACCCGATGGTCGACGAGATGAAGGACAGCGCTCTCGATCTCGTCGTCGCCGGCACCAACGATGCGGTGATGATGGTCGAATCGGAAGCCAAGGAGCTTCCGGAATCGCAGATGCTCGAAGCCGTGATGTTCGGCCACAAGCACATGCAGCCGGTCATTCAGGCGATCATCAAGCTCGCCGAGAAGGCCGCGAAGGAACCGTGGGACATCAAGATCCCCGACAAGGCCAAGTATGCGGCCGACGTGAAGAAGCTCGCCGAAAAGACGCTGAAGGAAGCGTTTTCGACGAAGGAAAAGGGCAAGCGTCAGGATCTTGTCGGCGCGGCGAAGAAGGCCGTGGTCGAAGGAATTCCTGCTGCAGCCGAAGATGCGAGCGAGAAGGTCCTTCTGACGGATGCCTTCAAGGCGCTCGAAATGGACATCATGCGTGGCGACGTCTTGAAGACGAAAACGCGCATCGACGGTCGCGATCTGAAGACGGTGCGTCCGATCCTATCGGAAGTTCACGTTCTGCCGCGCACGCATGGTTCGGCGCTGTTCACACGCGGCGAGACGCAGGCGCTGGTCGTCGCGACGCTCGGCACGGGCGAAGACGAACAATACGTCGACAGCCTCGAGGGTACGAAGAAGGAGCGCTTCCTGCTTCATTACAACTTCCCTCCTTATTCCGTCGGCGAAGTCGGCCGCATGGGTTCGCCGGGCCGCCGCGAAATCGGTCATGGCAAGCTCGCATGGCGCGCGCTGCGTCCGATGCTGCCGTCGCAGGAAGAGTTCCCCTACACGCTGCG
>DATBRP010000208.1:0-6632 GCA_036560245.1 Hyphomicrobium sp. | reverse complement strand
ATCGCCGCTGGCGTCGGAATAGCGGAACGCAACGCGCCCTTCGCCTTCAAGGCGATCCAGCGTCTCGGCGTCGGCGAAATAATTGCCTTCGCCATGCGCGATCGGAACCTTGATGACTTCGCCCTTGCGATAGCACTTCGTGAAGAAGGTCTGATCGTTCTCGACCTTCAGGAACACGTCGCGGCAGATGAAGTGCAGGGACGCGTTGCGCAGAAGCGCGCCGGGCAACAGGCCCGCCTCACAAAGAACCTGGAAGCCGTTGCAGATGCCGATGACGGGCGTGCCGGCCTTCGCCTTGGCGACGACGTCCTTCATGATCGGGGAATGCGCAGCCATCGCTCCACAGCGCAAGTAATCGCCGTAGGAGAAACCGCCGGGCAGTACGATGACGTCGGAGGACGGCACGCTGGCATCGCCGTGCCAGACCATCTTCGGCGCGAAGCCGGTGACACGCTGGATCGCCGTTTGCACGTCGCGATCGCAGTTCGAACCGGGAAACACGATGACGGAAGCGCGGAGCATGCGGCGGTGCGCCTTTCTTCAAAATGAGCGAACGTTCGACGACGGCAAACCAGATATAGGGACTCGAAATCGAAGTCACCCGGCAACCGGTCTCAGGGCGCCCCCAACGGCGAAAGCTCTTGCTTTTTCCGGTCGACCTCGGCGCGGGAAGCGTCGGTCAACGCCTTGTCAGTGGCTTTCATATTGGCCAGCAGCTCTGCAAACTGAGTCTGGTCGCCGTAGCCGCAGGCTTTGCTCTGAGCAGTCCAAACGCCGGTGACCTGTTTCAGAAATTTGCGCAAGATGACTGCAGGATGCGCGGGCTCGCCTGGCGTGGTGAACGTAATCTCGACGCGCCATACGTCGGGAGCGGAAACGGTAATGATATCCCGGCCGTCGCGCGTCGTCCGTTCAGCCCCTGGTAGCCAAGCCGACCAACTTCGGAGCGCTTCCAAGCTTTTGCTGCAGTCGAGTTCGGGCGGAGCAGGCGTCGGGTCGGCGAGCGCTTGGCAAGGTCCGAGGACAACCAACGCCAGCATCATCCCGAGCCGCGCGATCATCAGGGCGCGATCTCGTAGCTGTAATTTTCGATGACCGTATTGGCGAGCAGATCCTTGCACATCTGCTCGACGATCGAGCGCGCCTTCTCTGGGTCGCTTTCGGAAAGATCGACCTCGATGTACTTGCCCTGGCGGACATCGCCGACGCCCGAAATTCCGAGGCCTTTGACGGCGCCTTCGATGGCCTTGCCCTGCGGGTCGAGGACACCGTTCTTCAGCGTGATTTTGATGCGAGCTTTCATGGGGCTTTAGATCTGTCATCCCGGCCGAAGCATCGCAAAGAGCCGGAACCCAGTGACAAGCTTGACCATATTGCGGGTTGCCCTGGGTCCCGGATCGGCCCTTCGGCCGTCCGGGATGACAGGGAATTTTTAGTTCGGCTTGCCGTTGATAGGCGTCACAGGAGCGTTAACGGGATTCGACGCCACAAGCACCGGCCCCGAACCACGCGGACGCGGATTCTCGGTCAATACGCCCAGACGCCGGGCTACTTCCTGATAAGCCTCGAGCACACCGCCGAGGTCGCGACGGAAGCGGTCCTTGTCGAGCTTGTCGCCCGACTGAATGTCCCACAGACGGCAGCAATCGGGGCTGATCTCGTCCGCGAGAACGATGCGCACCTGCTCGTTGTCGTAGAAGCGGCCGAACTCGACCTTGAAGTCGACGAGCCGGATGCCGATGCCGAGGAAAAGCCCGACGAGGAAGTCGTTGACGCGCAGCGCCAGCTGCATGACTTCGTCGATCTCCTGCGGCGTTGCCCAGCCGAATGCCGTGATGTGCTCTTCCGAGACCATCGGGTCGTTGAGTTCGTCTTTCTTGTAGTAGAACTCGATGATCGAGCGCGGCAGCTGTGCGCCTTCCTCGAGGCCGAGACGCGTCGACAGCGAGCCCGCCGCGACGTTGCGCACGACCACCTCGAGCGGAATGATCTCGACTTCGCGGATCAACTGCTCGCGCATGTTGAGGCGCTTGATGAAGTGAGTTGGCACGCCGATCTCGCCGAGTTTAACGAAAACGTACTCGGAGATACGATTGTTCAGAACGCCTTTACCCTCGATCAGCGCGTGCTTCTTCGCGTTGAAGGCGGTTGCGTCGTCTTTGAAATGCTGGATGAGGGTACCCGGTTCAGGACCCTCATAGAGGACCTTTGCCTTGCCCTCGTAGATGCGCCGACGCTTGTTCATTCCTGGACCTCTGAGGATCAACAGCTTGCTCTCACTCAATGCGTAGATGGGAGTTTTCTCACGAGTGTGTAGTCAGACGCTGGCGCCTTGATTTTCCAACCTGTTTTCTGCATGTCGGGGAAGGAGCCGCGCGCCTTTTCGCGCCCGAAAGCCTAAGCCGGAGACTAGCCGAACGCGGGGGGCGGCACAATGTAGACCATGAGCCGCAGCGCTTATCGGGAGGGCAATTGCCAACCCGTTGATTTACCTCGGAGCGGCGGTTTGGCCTGGTGAAGAGAGATGGTTGAAGCGCCCCTGCAACTCTCGCCAAGAGAGCATTTTTATTGACTACAATTAAAGATTGCACCCGGCAGGCGATCCGGAAACGAAGGGAAAAGCCAAGATGACCACGTTCGACGAACGCGAGCAGGGATACGAGAAAAAATTCGCCTTTGATGCCGAATTGAAATTCCGCGCCGAGAGCCGGCGCAACAAAGCCGTCGCCGAATGGGCGGGGGCCAAGCTCGGTCTCGCAGGCCCGGAGCTCGAAGCCTACATCAAGGATGTTCGCAGGGCCGACCTCGCCGAACATGGCGACGAAGACGTCGTCCGCAAAGTGAAGGCCGATCTCGCGGCGAAAAACATCCAGGTCGAGGATCTGGAGATCCGCACCTTCATGGCGAACGCGCTCGCGAAAGCCGTCGTCGATCTCGAGTCGTCGAAGAGCTGACGTCTTCCTCTGTTTGTCGCAGAGTCTCGTTCCTCACGTCATGGCCGGGCTTGACCCGGCCATCCAGGACCCATGCTTCGCCGTTCCGTCGTGTTGCCCTGGATGGCCGCCTCGGAGGGCGGCCATGACGTAAAAAAGAAACGTGTTCCAGTTACCCGAGCTTTTTCAAAAACTGCCCGAATTGCAGCAGACCTTCGGGCCAGGGGCCGTGGCCGGAGGCGATGTTGATGTGGCCGCTCTCGCCGGCGTCGCTCAACGTCGCCCCCCACTTCCCGGCCAGATGCTCGGCGCGCGCGTAGCTGCAATAGAGATCGTTGTTGCCGACGACGAGATGCGCTGGAAAGGGCAGACGCCGTTCCGGCATCGTTTCAAAACCACGTGGCCCCTTATCGGGCGGCCATCGCTTGCCGCCGGTGTCCGGCCAGAATTGCGCATAGTCGACGTCGGCCGGAGCAACAAGAAAAGCGCCAATGACGCCGCTGCGTCTCAGCTTGTCGGCTGCGTAGACGAGTGCCGGCACGCCGAGCGAATGCGCGACGGCGACGACCGGTTGCGTCGCGCCGCTCGCGAATTTGGCCATGCGATCGCCCCACGTTTCGACGTCGGGGTTTTCCCAATCCTCCTGGATCACGCGGCGCGCGGTCTTCAGGTTCCGTTCCCAGCGTGTCTGCCAGTGATCGGACCCCGAGTTCTGCCAACCGGGTACGATGAGGATATCGATTTCGGATGTTTTCATCGGCGACGTGCTTAACGGAGGCTTCGTCGCGAGGGAAGAGCTGGACGCTGTTCCGGCCTTTTGCGGTGGAACCGTGAGGCTCGGGTGGCGTTGCCCTCAGGCATCAACCCCCGTTGCGGCAGGAGACCCCCATGAAAATCGCGAACCTTGAAGACCTCTTCAATCATACCCTCGAAGACATCTATTACGCCGAGACCAAACTCGTGAAGGCATTGCCGAAAATGGCGAAGGCTTCCGACTCGCCGGCGTTGGCGAAAGCCTTCATGGGACATTGCGAGGAAACCAAGGAACACATTACGCGCCTCGATGAGGTGTTCAAAACTCTCGGCCGCCAGTCGAAGGCCGTAGAGTGCCCCGCCATTAAAGGCATCCTGGAAGAGGGCGAAGAATTGATGTCGGAGATCAAGGATGCCGACACACGTGATGCGGCGATGATCGCCGCCGGCCAGGCTGCCGAACATTACGAGATCACGCGCTACGGCACGCTCGTGTCGTGGGCCAAGCTCCTCGGGCACAAGGACGTCGCCACGATTCTCGAGAAGACCCTGAAGGAAGAATATGGCGCCGACGACAAGCTGACGAAGCTCGCCGAAAGCCGCCTCAACAAGGAAGCGGCATAAATCGGATCACGAATTCAAAAAGGCGTCGAAAATTTCGGCGCCTTTTTACAATGGCGGAACGGGCGGGTCCGACGCAAGGAAGAGCCGGTACGTCGCCCCGGCTGCGCTGCCGTTCTCCCGCTTCAATGTGCCGAGTTCTCTGACTTTGCGAAATTTCGATCTAAGCAGCGGAAGATCGACGCGGCGTTCCAGTTCGACGTAAAGCGCGGGCTTCTGCAGGAGCGCGGCAGGGAGCGGCGGCAGGAAGAGATAGCGAATACGCTGATCGAGCTGGGCGACGTCGCTGCGTCCGGAAAGCGCCATCTTCAGTTGGCCCGTGGTTGCGTAGCTCGACGTCGCCACCCAAGCGGCGCCCGATTCAATCCGCTTCTTGTCGATCGCATCCGCTAGCGCCGGCCAACCGTGCATCTGCTCGGTCGGATCCTTCACCCGCGCCGCCGCCTGCACGGGATAGAGCGCATCGCCGTAGATCGCGGCCGTCACCAGAAAACCGAGCCCGAGAGCGGAAACATAGAACGCCTTGCGGCGCCGCTCCGGCACAATTGCCTCGAGCCCGAGGGCGGCGCAGATCGCGAGCGGCGGATAGATCGGTGCCGGCCAGTTGCCTTGAACGCGATCGTGCAGCGCATGGATCGTGAAATAGAAAAGCATCGGTAGCACGGCGGCGGCGAGCAGGATATCGCTATTGCGACGGTTTGTGATCGCCGCGCGCGTGACGCGGACGAGGCCGATGATCGACAGCACGGCGATGATCGGGCTCGCAAGCGCTAGATACCCGCCGTAAAACTCCAGCAGATAAAGCGGCCCCGCCGAGCCGCTGTGGCCCACGCGTCCGAACTGCTTGGTGAAGGAAGCCCAGCCGTGCTCGGCGTTCCAGATGACGACAGGTGCCGTTGCCGCAACGGCGATAAGGCCGCCGATCCAGAGCTGCGGCGAGCGAAACCACTTGCGGTTTTCCGGCGTGGCGACGAGCCAGAGTAGGATCGTCGCGCCGAGAAACAGGTTCGTGTATTTCGAAATCAGCCCGAGCCCGGCGAAGAGGCCGACCGCCAGCCACCAATTGGCGTTTCGCGAGCGGTCGAGTTCGGCAAGCGCCCACAGCACCAGTCCTGAGAAAAGCACGGACGGCAGGTCGGGCGTCATCAGGATGCCGCCGATTGCAAGCAGCGGCATCGCGAGCAAAATCCAAACCGCGCGTCGCGCCGTCTCGGGACCGTAGAGCAGAAACGCAGTACGCCAGAGCAGCGCCGCACCGGCCAGAAGACACAACGGCGACAGCAGGCGCACGCCGAGGGACGTATCGCCGGCGATCGCGCGCCCGGCTCCGATCATCCACGCGATCATCGGCGGATGATCGAGATAGGACAGCGACGGCGCCAGCGACCAGATGCGATAATAGGCTTCGTCATCGACGAGGCCAGTATAGGCCGCAATCGCAAATCGCAGCGCCGTGAAGCCGAGCGCGACCGCGATGAGCAGATTGAGCGCCGTGCGATCGTCGGTGCCCGCACCGAGCGGCGAAAGCCTGGCCGGCGCGTCGACTGCAGCACCTGCGCCGGTCACTATCTTCTCCATGTCAGGATGGAACTTACAGCGTAGTTGAACACGGCCGCCATCACGGCACCGGCGATGCCGGCACGCCACCAGCTCGGGTCGCGGAGGTAAACGAGTTCTGCGACGCCGACGTTCGCGAGCGTGCCGACGCTGCAAACGAGATAGAACGTCAGCAAACCTTTGAGCGCCGCTACGCCGGCAAGCCGCCGGTCGCGAAACGTCAACGCGTTGTTCAAAAAGAAGTTGGTGGTCATGGCGACAAATGCTGCAAGCACTTGCGCGGTGTTGAACGGCAAATGCGTTGTCACCAGAATGGCGCGCAACGCGCTGAGATGAACGACAAGGCCCGAGGCGCCGACCAGCGAGAAGAAAAAGAAACGCGGTGAAATGCTGTTGCCTGTGAACTTGGCAAGCAGCAGCCCGACGAAATCCGCGACCACCACCGCATCGAGCTTCGATTGCCCGAGCTGGCGCGGACGGAACGCGTAAGGCACCTCGGTGACCTTCAGTCCTTGGGGCGCCGAGGCGAGGATGTCGAGCAGCAGCTTGAAGCCGCCCGTCGAGAGCTTTGGGGCGATCTTGTCGATGGCATCGCGACGGATCATAAAAAAGCCGCTCATCGGATCGCTGACATTGGTTCTGAGCAGCAGATTGGTCAGGCGCGTGGCGAGAGTGCTGGCGCTGCGGCGCAGTTTTGAAAACCCTGCCTCGGCGGCGCCCGTGTCGGCGTAGCGCGTCGCGATGACGAGGTCGGCTTTGCCGCCTTCA
>DATBRP010000207.1:0-11497 GCA_036560245.1 Hyphomicrobium sp. | reverse complement strand
GATTGACCAAGAGTATCGAGAACGGTTTCGAGCGCGCTCATCGTGATAGACTTTCCACACTGTTGCGAGCGAAGCGGGAGAAGGGCTTTCGCTATGAATGCCCGGTTTCATTTGCTATGGCACGTCTCCTGACGCGGGATCATAGCAGTATGAAGACCGCACCGGAGGTCTGATGGCACAGCCGGACACAGACGGCAAAAGGAAATGGGTCTACGCATTCGCTCCTGGCAAGGCGGAAGGCGGCGCCGAAATGGCGGAGCTTCTGGGCGGCAAGGGCGCCAATCTTGCCGAGATGGCGACGCTCGGTCTGCCCGTTCCACCGGGGTTTACGATCACGACTGAAGTTTGCGACGCTTTTTTCGCGGCCGGAAATCACCTGTCCGAAGCCTTGAAAAGCGATGTCATGCGCGCCCTCGGTGCCATTGGGGACAGCGTCATGGGCCGCTTCGGCGACGAAAAGCGCCCGCTGCTCGTGTCCGTGCGTTCCGGTTCCCGTGCCTCGATGCCCGGTATGATGGACACGATCTTGAATCTCGGTCTCAACGACAAGACGGTCGAAGGGCTTGCCCAGCTGACGGGGGATTCCCGGTTCGCCTTCGACAGCTACCGCCGCTTCATTCAGATGTATGGCGATGTGGTGCTCGGCGTCGATCATGGCGCGTTCGAGGACATTCTTGAAAACTTCAAAAACCTTAATGGATTTGCTGCCGACACGGATCTCGACGAGGAGTCGTGGCGTGAAATCATCGCCGACTACAAGGGCGCGATAGAGCGCGAACACGGGGCGCCATTTCCGCAGGATACGAGCGAGCAGCTCTGGGGCGCCATCGCGGCAGTCTTCGATTCCTGGCATAATCCGCGCGCCGAGACCTATCGTCGGCTGCATGACATTCCCGACGATTGGGGCACTGCCGTCACCGTTCAGGCGATGGTGTTCGGCAATCTCGGAGACAACTCGGCGACCGGTGTGGCATTCACGCGCAATCCGTCGACGGGGGAAAAGGAGATTTTCGGCGAATATCTTCCGAACGCTCAGGGCGAGGACGTCGTCGCCGGAATTCGCACGCCGCAGCCGCTGACGAAAAAGAGTGCGCGGGAAGCACCGGAGACATCTCTCGAAGTTACGATGCCTGGGGCATTCGCCGAGCTGACGCGGATTTTCGACCGGCTCGAACGTCACTACCGCGACATGCAGGACGTGGAATTCACGGTCCAGCTCGGCAAGCTTTGGATTTTGCAGACGCGCTCCGGCAAACGCACCACCGAAGCGGCGCTCAAAATCGCCGTCGATCTCGCGGCGGACGGTGTCATCAGCCAGGACGAAGCGATTCTCAGGATTGAGCCGACGCAACTCGATCAGTTGCTGCACCCGGCGATTGATCCCTCTGCAGATCACGACCTGATCGCGAGGGGGCTGCCGGCGTCGCCAGGGGCTGCGTCGGGCGAAATCGTTTTTCATTCTGAGATGGCGGAAGCCCTCAAGGCCAAGGGCCGAGACGTCATTCTCGTCCGTTCCGAGACGAGCCCGGAAGATGTGCACGGCATGCACGCGGCCGTCGGCATACTGACCGCACGCGGCGGCATGACGAGCCATGCCGCCGTCGTCGCACGCGGCATGGGCCGGCCCTGCGTGTCGGGTGCCGGAACGCTTCGGATCGACAGCAATGCCGGAACGATGCGGGCAGGCGCGCGCATCTTCAAGTCGGGCGATGTCATTTCAATCGACGGCAGCACCGGCCGCGTCTACGCGGGCAAAGCAAAGATGCTACCGCCGCAGCTTTCCGGCACGTTCGCAACAGTCATGGAGTGGGCCGATGCAACGCGGCGCATGAAGATCCGCACCAACGCCGATACGCCGCGCGATGCGCGCCAGGCACGACAATTCGGAGCCGAGGGTATCGGCCTTTGCCGAACCGAGCATATGTTCTTCGAGGAAGGGCGCATCCTCGCCGTGCGCGAGATGATCTGCGCCGAGGACGAGGAAGGCCGGCAGCAGGCGCTCGATAAACTTCTGCCGGTGCAGCGTGCCGACTTCGAGGAGCTGTTCGAGATCATGGCCGGGCTGCCGGTCACGATCCGGTTGCTCGATCCGCCTCTACACGAATTTCTTCCGCATGAGGACCGCGAAGCGGCGCAAGTGGCAGCCGCGCTCGGCATGGACTTGATGCGGCTCAAGGGCCGTGTCGCAGAGCTCGAAGAATTCAATCCGATGCTCGGGTTTCGCGGATGCCGGCTCGGTATCAAATTTCCCGAGATCACGCGCATGCAGGTGCGCGCCATTTTCGAAGCCGCCGTCAATGCTCAGAAGAAGACTGGGCAGGCGGTTCGCCCGGAAATCATGATTCCATTCATCGCGTATCGCCGCGAGTTCGACGTCTTGCGTAAGGTCATCGTGGAAACCGCGACGGCCGTCGCGACCGAGACAGGTGTCGTGGTTCCTTACGACGTCGGCACGATGATCGAGCTGCCGCGAGCGGCGTTGCGTGCTGCGGATATCGCGGGCGGTCCGACCGGCGCGGATTTCTTTTCATTCGGTACCAACGACCTGACACAGACGGCGCTCGGACTGTCACGCGACGACGCCGCGCCGATCCTGTCGAACTATCTCGAACACGAAGTCATATCGACGGACCCGTTCGTCACGATCGATCAGAGGGGCGTCGGCGAGCTCGTCAAAATCGGTGTCGATCGTGGGCGCGCGGCAAAGCCCGATCTCAAGACCGGCATCTGCGGTGAGCATGGCGGCGATCCGAAATCGATCGGGTTCTTCGAGAGCGTCGCGTTGGACTATGTGTCGTGCTCGCCATTCCGGGTGCCGATTGCGCGGCTATCTGCGGCGCAGGCGACGATCCGGCGGCGCGCGGCAGCCAAGTCGTCGTAATTCTGGGTTTTACAGCGGTCCGTTTTCGCGGCGATCGATATCGTCGAGGCGCGGTTGGCGTGGACGAGGGCCCTTGTTCTTCGGCAGGACCAGAAGCCAGAGAACGACCGGCGGCACGAGGAAACTCCAAGCGACCCAATAAGAGTAATCCCGGTTTTTCACGCCCGCCAGGACGGCCGCGAGGACGGAAGCCGCGATGGCGACGACACCCCAGAGCACAATCCATTGCATTGCCATGACACCCTCATTGGTGACGCTCCGAGCGGAACATCACGCTTTTAGCACAGTCAGCCAGATGCGCATCGACTGTGGCGAATTCAAGCTTGGATAGCGGCTTGCTTCGGGGATGCGACGAAATCCAGTCCGAGATCGAGAACGGGCGCCGAATGTGTCAGTGCGCCGACGGAAATCAGATCGACGCCGGTCGCTGCTATATCATGAACCGTATCAAGGCTAACGCCTCCGGATGCTTCGGTAAGGCAGCGCCCGGCAACGATTTTTACGGCCTTGGCCAGCTCTGCGGGCTTCATGTTGTCGAGAAGCACACAGTCGACTTTTTCCCGCATGACGATTTCGAGCTGCGCCAGGGTGTCGACCTCGACTTCGATCTTCGTCATGTGTCCGGCCGATGCCGTTGCGGCGGCGATGGCGGCCTTGACGCTGCCTGCCGCCACGATGTGGTTGTCCTTGATCAGCACGGCGTCGAACAGGCCGACGCGGTGATTGTGGCCGCCGCCGCAGCGTACGGCGTATTTCTCGAAGGCTCTTAAGCCTGGCGCCGTCTTTCGCGTATCAACGATTTTTGCCTTCGTACCGGCGGCGGCGTCGACGTAGCGGCGCGTCAAGGTCGCGATGCCGGACATGCGGCCCATGAAGTTCAGCGCAACACGTTCGGCCGAGAGAAGCGTGCGGGCATTCCCGGAAACGCGCGCGATAATCGCGCCAGGAGTAACGGCTTCACCATCATCGATATCGATCGAAAAAGACGTATCGGGCCCGACGGCGCGAAAGGCGGCTTCTGCGAGTGCAAGTCCCGAGACGACGCCGGGCTTTCGTGCTGCGATCACGGCTTTGGCGCGGGCGCTGGGCGATACAATGGCGTTCGTGGTGATGTCGCCCGCGAGTCCCAGGTCTTCGTCGAGCGCGGCGCGAACCGCCATGTCGACGAGGTGCTGTGAGAGAGCCGGCAGCTGCGGCCTTGCCGATTTCATGTTCTGCATGCCATTGCCGAAGCGCTGCAGGTCGCATGGCGCTTGTTGTCGATCGCCTTGAGGTCGTCAATCGCTATAAAGGTGCGCCGGGCGAGAGCCGGATTGGCTGCCGGATAGTCGGTGCGATAGTGACCGCCGCGGCTTTCTTTGCGCATCAGCGCCGCCGCCGCGATCAACCGTGCCGTCAGGATCATGTTGGAAAGCACCGTATCTTCAGCCGCAGCCGCGTCGAGATTATCGAGCGCGGCCAAGGCGAGCTTCAGTCCCCTGGCCGAACGCTGAACACCGACATGCTTGGTCATAATGGCGCGAAGTTGCTCAAGGGCCTCTCGGCGCTTGGCAGGGGCAGTCGCGCGGTTTCCGGGAATGCGCCGTGGATGCACGAAATGTCCGACGCGGTCATGGGGAAGAAATGCGAGAATGTCGGCTGCTACGCGTGCACCGAAAACCACGGCTTCGAGCAGCGAATTCGAGGCGAGCCGGTTGGCGCCGTGCAATCCCGTCGAGGCGACTTCGCCGACGGCCCATAACCCGGCGAGGCTGGTGCGTCCGCGCACGTCGGTAGCGATGCCGCCCATGTGATAGTGTTCGGCTGGGGCGACCGGAATGAGATCTTTGGAAGGATCGATGCCGGCGTGCCGGCAATGCCCCCAGACGGTCGGAAATTCCTTCTCGAAATGCGGTCCGATGGCTTCGCGGCAATCGAGAAAGACGCCGCGCCCGGCGTTCAACTCATTATAGACGGCGCGCGCTACGACATCGCGAGGCGCGAGTTCGCCGCGCGGATCGACGGTCAACATGAAGCGCTCGCCGTTGGAATTGACCAATGTCGCGCCTTCGCCGCGCAGCGCTTCCGTTGCGAGCGGCGCCGGGTCGATGCCGGCATCGATGGCGGTCGGATGAAACTGGACGAATTCGGGATCGGCGATCATGGCACCGGCTCGCGCCGCCATCGCAAGGGCTTCGCCCTTGGCGTAGGACGGATTGGTCGTCAGCGCGAATAGCGCGCCGACACCGCCCGTGGCGAGCACGACGGCGGAAGCGGGAACGAAGACGTAGCTGCCGCTGCCGAGCGCCTTCGGCCGGATGAGCCGCACGCCTTCGACACGGCCGTTTTCCGCGATCAGATCATCGGCTTCGTAGCCTTCGAGGACGCGGATCGACGGCGTTGCGCGAACGGCCGCGATGAGCGCCTGCATGATCGCGGCGCCCGCGCGATCGCCCGAAACACGCACGACGCGTTTCTCGGAATGCGCGGCTTCTTTCGAAAGCACATAGTGGCCTTCGAGGTCGCGATCGAACGGCACGCCGTAGCTCAACAAATCGCGGATGCGATCTGGGCCTTCGTCAGCAACGACCCGCGCGACTTCGGTGTCGACGATACCACCGCCGGCTTCGATCGTGTCGGCGGCGTGTTTCGCGGTGCTGTCGCCCTCGCCGACTGCCGCGGCGATACCGCCCTGCGCCCACATGCTCGACGCGCCTTCGCCCAGGGGCGCCGCTGCAATGACGGTTACCGGGAGGGGAGCAAGTTTCAGCGCCGTGAAAAGGCCGGCAAGGCCCGCACCGATGATAACGATATCGCCTGGGCCGGGCTCGCCTTCGAAGGGGGTGAAGGATCGAACGTTGCGACGCTGATTTCGTGCAGCCACGGATTTGTCTCCTGGTGCGGCGCTCAACACGCTAGTTGGTCAGATTGACCATACGCTCGACGGCGCGACGGGCGCGCTCGGCAACATCGGGATCGACGGTCACCTCGTACTGCATATGAACGAGGCTATCGTAGATATTCTCTAAGCTGATGCGCTTCATGTGCGGGCAGAGATTGCAAGGCCGGATGAACTCGACATTCGGCGCCTCGACCGCGACATTGGACGCCATCGAGCATTCCGTGACGAGCATCACCTTCGCCGGCTGTTTGTCTTTCACCCACTGAATCATTCCCGAAGTCGAGCCGGTAAAGTCGGCGGCGGCAATGACATCCGGCGGGCATTCTGGATGGGCGATGATCTTGAGGCCGGGCTCATCGGCGCGCATGCGCTCGAGTTCTTCACCGGTGAAACGCTCGTGCACCTCGCACGCGCCTTTCCAGGCGATGACCTCGACCTTGGTTTGCGACTGCACCCACTTCGCAAGGTACTGGTCCGGGATGCAAAGAACGCGCGGTGCGCCAAGGCTCTCGACGACCTTGACGGCGTTCGAGGACGTGCAGGTGATATCGCACTCGGCTTTAACGGCGGCCGATGTGTTGACGTAGGTGACGATCGGAACACCCGGATAGGCTTCGCGCAACATGCGGACGTCCTCGGGCGTAATCGACGACGCGAGCGAGCAGCCGGCACGCATGTCGGGGATGAGAACCGTCTTGTCCGGCGACAGCAGCTTCGACGTTTCAGCCATGAAGTGAACGCCGGCCTGGACGATGACCTTGGCATCCGTCCGCGCCGCTTCCTTGGCGAGTTGCAGTGAGTCGCCGCGAAAGTCGGCAACGCAGTGGAAAATTTCGGGCGTCATGTAGTTGTGCGCCAGGATGACGGCGTTGCGCTCAGCCTTGAGGGCGTTGATCGACTTGATCAGCGGCGCGTAGTGCGGCCATTCCATCGGCGTGATGACGTGCTTCACGCGCGCATAGAGAGGCGCCATCTCGGCCTCGAGCGCCTTGGACCACAGAAAGGCGGGGGGCGTCTTCGCCGTTGGCTGCAAATTGGCTTTAGGCCGCGCCGTTGCAGCGACTGTCGAACCCATTGACCTGCCTCCCGAAAATTCTATATACTCGCTTAGAGTATATAGGGAGCGTAAAGAGCGGCGGCACATTCAGCCGTCTGTCAGTGTTTTGAAATGCTCTTTCCGAGCATTCCTGAACACCATTAACATAGTGCAGTTGGGAACAGATTTCCAGGGTGGCGGTTCCCGCCAGCCCTGGATGATGCGTGTGGAGATTAGTTGCGGCTCGGCGGTGCCGAAACCCTGACGCCCGGCGCAGGGCGTTCCAGCAAAACCTCACGACGGAAGCGGAAGAGCTTGGCAGGTCTGCCGCCTGTGCGCGTCTTCACTTCGCCCGTCGGTTCAACAAGGCCCGCGCCTTCGACGAGCCGACGGAAGTTCTGCTTATGCAGATGCGGACCGAGAATGGCTTCAACGGTCTTCTGCAGTTCATAGAGCGTAAATTCGTCCGGCATCAGTTCGAACACAACCGGACGGTATTTGATCTTTGCACGTGTGCGGTTGATCGCCGTCGCAAGGATACGGCGGTGATCCGACTGCATCGGCAGCCCGAGCTTCGGACGATCCGTCCATTCCCGCGCGGAGCTATGACCGTCGCGCGCCGCTTCATCGGCAAGTCCGGCTTCATAAAGCATCTCGAACCGCTCCAGGACTTTCTCTTCGTCCCACGCCATGCCGTCGAGACCGAAGCAGATGCGAACGCGATCGGCCCGCGCGATCGACGATTGAGCAGCTTTATGCGAAGTCGGTTTTTCGGCCCATGCCTTCAGTCGCGGCTCGATTTCATGCGCGATGATCTCGGGCCGTCCACGCCGCCAGTCTTCCCAGGGGAAATACTGATACCAGCTACGCCAGACACCGTTGGTAAGACCGTGATGACCCATCGCCTGGGTCAGCGCGAGATAACCTATCGAGACGACATGTGGTGTCGCATCGGCGGGTTCGGTGTGACGTCCGCGATCGGCGAAGGTGTAAAGTTGCTCGGCATAACCAAGCTCCAGGCCCGTCTGATCGTGAACCCACGCTCTGAGGCCGCCCTCAAGCGTGCGATGCTCAACTGGATTGAAAGGACCGAACGGAAGAATATCGGTTGCACCGATGCTGTCCGCGTCGCCGCGCACGACAAGCGCGACGGGCTCATTTTCAGCGACTGCTACGATTGCCGCGTTAAGTCCGATGCCGACGGACAAGGCCTGCTCCGTGTCGGCTTCGGGAGTCCGATGAGACGGCTCGGGCGTCGGTTTTCTCCGGCCAGAAAGTTCCATGTTCATCTATATCTACCCCGTGCTCCCCATGAGGCGAGCTAGTGGGGGATCGTGGCGATTTTCAGATAGCCAGCACAACTAAATCGGTTGGAAGTGCCCAAAAACGGCCCGATTGTCAGAAACTGGAGAGCTGTACAAACCGTTCGAGGAAGCGTGTTTGCGCTTCCCTAGTCGGATATGACGTAAGCGAACTAAGTTTGCGATCAAGCCCGTCCGGCAAGGTTGGGCGACCGAAAAATCGTTCCGCTTCTTGGCGTTCGAAGCCTGCGAGCATAGTCGCTTCATAGTAGGCTGCAATGGTGTCGGCGCGCTTGATTGCAGATATGACGTGTGCGTCCATTTCACCGATCTCGAAGCGCCGATAGATCGCCGAAAGAAGATTCTGTTCAAAAGCCTTGTAGTCGAGTCCGATCGCAGCCTTGAAGGGACTGATCAGGTCGCCAATAACGTATTCGGCCGCATCATGGAGAAGACCGGCGCATAGCTGCCTTGCGCTGAACGCCGGTTCAAGAACTTCCAGAATGTCGGCCACGACGAGGCTGTGTTGCGCGACTGAAAACGCGTGTTCGCCGACTGTCTGGCCGTTCCAGCGAGCGACCCGCGCCAGTCCGTGGGCGATATCCTCAATTTCGATCTCCTCAGGCTTCGGCGCCAGAAGATCGAGGCGGCGCCCCGACAACATGCGTTGCCAGGCTCTCGGAACAGTCTCGTTTCCTGCGCTCATAGGCTCGCGATCTTGAGCTTCTTCTGGAGTTTGGCGCAGGCGGCGTGGCGAAAGCACGTAACGAGGTGATCGTTGACCATGCCGGTCGACTGCATGAGGGCATACATGGTCGTCGAGCCGACGAAGCGAAAGCCTTCCGCTTTCAGCGCTTTGCTCATTCGCTTCGATGCGTCCGTTTCAGTGGGCACGCCTTTGATGCTGGTAAGATTATTGATGACCGGGCGGCCTTCGGTAAAACCCCAGATGAAGCGCGAGAACGGCATGCGCTCGTTGAGATCCAGATAAGCCTTGGCGTTCGAGATCGTCGCTTCGATCTTGGCGCGATTGCGAATGATGCCTTCGTCGTTCATCAGCCGTGCGACGTCGCGTTCGGTAAAGCGCGCGATACGCGCGGCGTCGAAATTATGGAAGGCTTTGCGGAAATTTTCGCGCTTTCTCAGGATGGTGATCCAGGAAAGCCCCGCTTGAAAACCTTCGAGCGTCATCTTCTCGAATAGTGCGCGATCGTCCGTCTGCGGCACGCCCCACTCCTCGTCGTGGTAGCGCGCATATTCGGTGCCTGTGGCGCCCGCCCACGGGCAGCGCTCGACGTCTTTCGTTCCGGTCATGATTGGAGCGCCGTCGATGGTTTTGCAGCGGAAGAGGCGCGGTAACGCGCCAGCGCCTCGGCTTCGACATTGATGTCTTTGCCGGCCGCAGTGAGGCTCTGATTTTTTTGCTCCGCTTCGAGAGCGCGGTCGAGGCGGAGCATGGCAAGCGCGTGGGCGCCGTCGACGGTTCCGACACGCCCGATTGGTATTTCGCCCAAAAGCACGTCGGTGTGGGAGATGAACGGTTTTGCAGCTGAAATTTTCACGACGCGCTTGCGTACGACGGTTTTGTTTTGCATCCGCGCTACGACCTCCTGTCCGACATAGCAGCCTTTCGTGAAGGAGACGCCGTTGAAGAGATCGAAGTCGGCTTCGTGCGGATAAGCGTCGCCGAAGTCGTAGTCCTTACCGCCCTCTGGCACGCCGAGGCGGACGCGAAGGGCGTCGTAATCACTATGTGCGAGTTCGACGACTTGCCAATCGGGGGGAGGGGGGGCTTCGGTCAGCCACCGAATTCCCATCAATGGATGCCGAGGGTCTTCGAAGCTGATGCAGGTGCGCGTTTCAGTGAGCGCGGCGGCACCCTCGTTCCAGACCGCGTAGACAGCGAAGTCGGATGATACGTCGGCGATCGCGACATCGGCGCGGAGCTTATACAGGGTCAGCCGCTTCACGAGGTCGGCTGCCTTGGCCGCGGCGACGTCGAGCAGATACCCGCCGGCGACGCGAACGACAAAGAAATCGAACATGATCTTGCCTTGTGGCGACAGCAGCGCCGCATGCCGTGCTGCGCCCTGTTCGAGGCCTTCCAGGTCGTTGGTGACGAGGCCTTGCAGCAGCTTCTCGCTGTCGCTGCCTCTGACGCTGATGACGCCGCGGTCGGTAAGGCGCGCGATCTTTGCGCTGGACATCGGCTTTCGCCTCGATTGCAAACGGGGTGAGAGTTACGTATGCGGGGTTCCAGCCGAAGGCAAGTGTGAGGAGCGCCGCGAAATGGCCGATACGTTCGACGTCGTGATTCGGGGGGCGACCGTCGTCAACCATGATGGCGAAGGCGTGCGAGATATCGCGATTTCAGCGGGGAGAATTGCGGCAATCGGCGATCTCGGCACGGTGACCGCCGCCGAGACGATCAATGCCGGGGGCCTGCACATCCTGCCGGGCGTCATCGATACACAGGTGCATTTCCGCGAGCCGGGTCTCGAGCATAAGGAAGATCTGGAAACGGGCAGCCGTTCGGCCGTCGCGGGCGGGGTAACGGCTGTTTTCGAGATGCCGAACACAAAGCCGTTGACGACGAGCGAGGATACGCTTGCCGACAAGGTTCGCCGCGCCCGGCATCGCATGTTTTGCGACTTTGCGTTTTTCGTCGGCGGCACGCGCGACAACGTCACCGAGATTCCGAAATTCGAGAAGGTCGAAGCGTCGGCCGGCATCAAGGTCTTCATGGGATCATCGACCGGCGATCTGCTCGTCGATGAGGAAACGGCGCTCGACAACATCATCGCGAAAATTTCCCGGCGTGCATCGTTCCATGCCGAGGATGAAGCGCGGCTCAAAGCGCGAATGCACCTGCGCCGTAAAGGCGATCCGTCCTCGCATCCGGTGTGGCGGGATGCCGAAGCGGCGCTGATCGCAACGAAGCGGCTCGTCGGTCTGGCAGAAAAGCATGGCAAGCGGGTGCACGTTCTGCATGTCTCGACCGCAGACGAGATGGCGTATCTCAGCGATCACAAAGCCTACGCGACGGTCGAAGTGACGCCGCATCATCTGACGCTGGAAGGGCCAGAGTGCTATGAACGCCTCGGTGCCTACGCGCAGATGAATCCGCCGGTTCGCGATGCGCGCCACCGGGCGGCGATCTGGGCAGCTCTACAATCGGGCGTGGTCGACGTTCTGGGTTCCGATCACGCGCCGCATACACGCGAAGAGAAAGATCACGTCTATCCCGATACGCATTCGGGCATGACGGGTGTGCAGACGCTGGTGCCGATCATGCTCGATCACGTCAATGCCGGGCGGCTGTCGCTGCAGCGTTTCGTCGATTTGACGAGTCATGGCCCGCAGCGGCTCTTCGGCATCAGGAACAAGGGGCGCATTGC
>DATBRP010000206.1:0-8119 GCA_036560245.1 Hyphomicrobium sp. | reverse complement strand
GCCGGCGACGGCGACGAGCGCTGCAAAGATGGAAGCGGCGATGCATAGAGACGTCGAGCGGGCCATGAATGTACGATCCTCGAAAACAACGAACCGTGGCGCTATATACCGATTATTCCCGAGCGTCATTAGAGAATTGCCAGCACGTTAACGCCTGACCGCCACCCGCTCGCGTCGGCGCGTTTGCACGCCTATCAGGCGGGCGGCTTTTGCCATTCCATGAGGTAAAGGTAAGGAACACGACGGTAACGCTCCACCGTTTCCGGATCGCCGCCATAAGGCGCGGGTTCATCGAAGTGGCGCAAGATCAGCCCATGCTCCAGAAATAACGAAATGTAGCTGCTGAGCGGTCGATGCCAATTGCGAATTTGAATGCCGCGCCAGCTGACCCACTCGGCACGCTCTTCAAGGTAGTTGTCGATATGGAACCGTTGTTGTCCGTCTGCATCCGTGGTCCAGCCATCGACGGTTGCCGTGCTGAAACTCGTCAGATTGGCGATGAGAAGCGTTCCGCCGGGACGCAACGCATTGATGAAGCGCGCCGCTGCGCGCGATATGTCGGAAATGTCGATCAAGGACAAATAGGCGACGACGAGATCGAACGAAGCGGGCGGGACATTCATGTCCTCGGCACGACAGGCGCGGTAGTCGCCGCCGGGATCGAGTTCCAAGGCTCTTGCGATCATGGCCGGCGTCGCGTCGATACCGACGGGCTTTATGTTTTCGTCGCGCAGCATGCGGCAGAAGCGGCCCTCACCGCAGCCGACATCTAACGCTGTTTTAAAGCCGCGCCCTTTGATCCGTGCCAGCATCGGCGCGTCGAGGACGAATTGACGACTGAAGTCGCCACTCTCTCCCATCGACGCGATCCAACTCGCGGCAGATTCATTCCATCCGTCGGAGGGCGCGTCGCTCATCATCAACTCGTTGAAGCGTTTTAACTCGCAAGACGGGCTTCAATGGCTTTGAGCGCGTCGCCGGCCTTGGCGCCGTCGGGGCCGCCCGCTTGCGCCATGTCGGGGCGTCCGCCGCCGCCCTTGCCGCCGAGCGCCTCGGCTCCCGCCTTGACGAGATCGACGGCGCTCCATGTCCTGATGAGATCGTCCGTCACGCCGACCGCCAGGCCAGCCTTGCCGTCCTCGGTGACGCCGACGACCGCGACGATGCCGGAGCCGACCTGTTTCTTGCCGTCGTCAATCAGACCGCGCAGATCTTTCGGATTGAGACCCTGAACGGTGCGCGCCAGGAGCTTGACGTTGCCAATGCTGCGAATGGCGTCGCCACCGTCCACCGCGCCTTGAGCTCCGCCGCCGAGCGCCAGTTGACGTTTCGCATCCGCCAATTGCTTCTCAAGCGTCTTGCGTTCCTCGACGAGAGCCTTGATGCGCTCGACCAAATCTTCCGGCCGCGTGCGAAGCGCGTTCGCGGCGTCCTTCACGCGCTGATCCTGTTCGTCGAGATAGGCGCGCGCGCCCTCGCCCGTCAGCGCTTCGAGGCGACGAACGCCTGCCGCGCTGCCGCTTTCTCCAACGATGCGAACGAGCCCGATGTCGCCGGTGCGCGAGACGTGCGTGCCGCCGCAAAGTTCAACGGACCAGGCCTTGTTGGCGCCAGGGCGCGTCGCGCCCATCGAGACAACGCGGACTTCATCGCCATATTTTTCGCCGAAGAGGGCCATCGCTCCTGACGCGCGCGCTTCATCGAGCGCCATGAGCCGCGTCACGACCGGCGTGTTTTCGAGCAGCACGGCGTTGGCCATGTCTTCGACGGCCTTTAACTCCTCCGCCGACATCGGCTTGGTATGCGAGAAATCGAACCGCAGGCGATCCGGCGAGACGAGCGAGCCCTTTTGCGCGACGTGCGTGCCGAGCACCTGACGCAACGCCTCATGCAGAAGGTGCGTCGCAGAATGGTTCGCGCGGATCGCAGACCGCTGGCCATGATCGACTTCGAGCTCGACGGCGTCGCCGGCTTTGAAGCTGCCCTGCTCGACCTTGCCGAAATGCACGAAAAGGCTGCCGAGTTTTTTCTGCGTGTCGGTCACGCGAAACAGCGCGCCCTTCGGTCCCTTGACGACGCCGCTATCGCCGACCTGACCGCCGCTCTCACCATAAAACGGGGCCTGATTGAAAACGAGCGCGCCTTCCTGGCCGGCTTTCAACTCCGGCGCTTCCTTGCCGCCCGAGACGAGCGCCGTGACGATGCCTTCCGCCGTTTCCGTGTCGTAGCCGAGGAATTCGGTGGCGCCGATCTTGTCCTTGATCTCGAACCAGAGCCCATCGGTTGCGGCTTCGCCCGAGCCTTTCCAGGCAGCCCGTGCGGCTTCCTTCTGCTTCTTCATGGCCGCGTCGAAAGCCGCCTTATCGACGGAGATACCCCGCGGCCGCAGCACGTCTTCCGTCAGGTCGAGCGGGAAGCCGTAGGTGTCGGAAAGTTTGAACGCGACGCCACCGGGGAAGACGGCGCCCTTTTTCATGCCGGCCGAGCTTTCGCCTAGCAGCTTCAGGCCGTTGTCGAGCGTGCGCTTGAACTTGGTCTCTTCAAGTTTCAGCGTTTCGGTGATGAGAGGCTGCGCGCGCGCCAGCTCGGGGTATGCGTCGCCCATCTCGCGAACGAGCGACGGCACAAGGTGGTACATCAGCGGATCGTGGCAGCCGATCTGATGAGCGTAGCGCATGGCGCGGCGCATGATGCGGCGAAGCACGTAGCCGCGGCCTTCGTTCGACGGCAGCACGCCGTCTGCGATGAGGAAGCTCGTCGAGCGCAAATGATCGGCGATGACGCGGTAGGCAGCACGATGAAAATCGGGACCGAGATGAAAGGTCTCCTGCACCTTTGCGCCGACCTTCGCCGATTCCTGCCGGATTGCCTGGATCAGGTTTTCGAAAAGATCGATGTCGTAGTTGTCGTGCTTGCCCTGCAGCACCGCCGCGAGGCGTTCGAGGCCCATGCCGGTGTCGATCGACGGACGCGGAAGGGCAACGCGATCACCCGGCGCGCGCTGCTCAAACTGCATGAAGACGAGATTCCAGATCTCGATGAAGCGATCGCCGTCGGCGTCGGCGGAGCCCGGGAGGCCGCCCGCAACCTTGTCGCCGTGGTCGAAGAAGATTTCAGAACATGGTCCGCAAGGGCCTGTGTCGCCCATCTGCCAGAAGTTGTCGCTCGAGGCGATGCGGATGATCTTGCTGTCGGGAAAGCCCGAAACTTTTTTCCAGATCGCGTAGGCTTCGTCGTCGGTGTGATAGACGGTGACGACGAGGCGCTTCTTGTCGAGGCCGAATTCCTTGGTCAGCAGGTTCCAGGCGAGCTCGATGGCGCGATCCTTGAAATAATCGCCGAACGAGAAGTTGCCGAGCATCTCGAAGAATGTGTGGTGGCGCGCGGTGTAACCGACGTTGTCGAGGTCGTTGTGTTTGCCGCCGGCACGCACGCACTTCTGCGAGGAAGCGGCGCGGGGAATGGCGCGGGTCTCTTGTCCGGTGAAGACGTTCTTGAACTGCACCATGCCGGCGTTGGTGAACATCAGCGTCGGATCGTTGCGCGGCACGAGCGGCGACGACGGCACGATCTCATGGGCATTCTTGCCGAAATAATCGAGAAACGATGAGCGGATTTCGCTGACGCCTGCCATGAGGTGCTTTCGAGCCTTTCGCGGACATATCATCCCGGCAGATGCTCTCCGGGACGAGTCAAGGCCGCCGTTGTAGCGGCGGCCTCGGAAGGTGTCCAGAAACGGCGGGTGAGGCGGAAAAGCCGTGCTTAGGACCACAGCAAAGGATGGAAGCAGCGACCGCCTCGCAAGCATCGCGAGCGATCCAGCGTAAAACTGCCGAAGGCTCGATATCGCGTCTTCGACGAGTCTTGCGCTGGATCCCCGGCTTTCGCATGCGCTCAGCCGAGGATGACGGTCATTCCGATGCAGCGATCCCTTAGCGCTTGCCCTTGGCGACCTTTTTGGTGTCTTCGTCGGGGAGAACGCCGTCCGCGTCCGGCTCTTCGCCGTCATCCTCTCCGGCGTCCGGCTGCGCCAGCATCTTCTCGACGATAAGCCCGGCGTTGCTGCGGATGGCGCGTTCAAGCTCGGCCGCGGCCTTCGGGTTCTCTTTCAGATACGACTTGGCGTTCTCGCGGCCCTGACCGATGCGGTCGCCGTTGTAGGAAAGCCAAGCGCCCGACTTCTCCACGATGCCGGCCTTGACGCCGAGGTCGATCAGTTCACCGACTTTCGAGATGCCTTCGCCGTACATGATGTCGAATTCGACCTGCTTGAAGGGCGGCGCCACCTTGTTCTTGACGACCTTGACGCGGGTCTGGTTGCCAACCGCCTCCTCGCGCTCCTTGATCTGGCCAATGCGGCGGATATCGAGGCGGACGGAGGCGTAGAACTTCAGCGCGTTGCCGCCCGTCGTCGTCTCCGGGTTGCCGAACATGATGCCGATCTTCATGCGGATCTGATTGATGAAGATCACCATCGTGTTCGACTTCGAAATCGAACCGGTCAGCTTGCGCAGAGCCTGGCTCATCAAGCGGGCCTGAAGACCCGGCAGGCTGTCGCCCATTTCGCCTTCGAGTTCGGCTTTCGGCGTCAGGGCTGCAACCGAGTCAATTACGATCACGTCGATGGCGCCGGAACGAACCAGCGTATCGGTAATCTCGAGCGCCTGCTCTCCGGTGTCGGGCTGCGAAATTAACAAATCCTCGACCTTGACGCCGAGCTTGCGCGCATATGCCGGATCGATCGCATGTTCGGCATCGATAAAGCCGCACGTACCGCCCTTCTTCTGGGCTTCGGCCACGACTTGCAAAGCCAGCGTCGTCTTGCCGGAGCTTTCAGGTCCGTAGACTTCGATGATGCGCCCCTTCGGAAGGCCGCCGATGCCGAGCGCGATGTCGAGACCAAGCGATCCCGTCGAAATCGACTCGATGTCGAGTTTCTCATTGGCGCCGAGGCGCATGATCGAGCCCTTGCCGAAGCTCTTGTCGATCTGCGCGAGTGCCTGCTCTAGCGCCTGCTTTTTATCCATTTTGCCCCCTTCGAGCACAGTCCAATCCGGCCGTTCCATCGTCGTCACCCTCAATCCCTATGGCAAGCGCCCTGCGCCATCAATTAAGGATACATGTACTTGATTTGTTCCTGGTGTGTCAATCATGGTTTGTTCTTTTTACTTGGCACATCGCGACTCCGCTGCGCGGAGCCGGCCGCGATGTGCGGGCGCCTTTTTTCCTGGCGCATCGCGACTCTGCTTCGCAGAGCCGGCCGCGATGCGCATTACCGCGCCAGTTCTTCTTTCACCTTGGCGGCGAGTTGGGGCAGCGAAAAGGGCTTTGGCAGGAAGGCGAAATCGTCCGAGCCCATGCTCTCGCGGAAGGCTTCGTTGGGATAGCCCGAAACGAAGATGACCTTCATCGACGGATTGCGCTTGCGCAGTTCCTTGAACAGCGCCGGGCCATCCATCTCCGGCATGACGACGTCGGAAACGACAATGTCGACCAGGCCCTCATTCGCCGCCATCACTTCAAGCGCCTCGACGCCATCGGCGGCTTCGAGCACCTGATAGCCCTGGCGCTTGAGAGCGCGAACGGCGAAGCTGCGCACCTCGACTTCATCTTCGACGAGAAGCACGCGTCCGGTGCCGGTTAGGTCGGTGGCTTTCAATTCCTTTTTTGCAGCGGCCAGCGTCTGCATCGACGTCGCGACGTCGTCACCGTCCTCCACGAAATAGCGCGGCAGGAAGACCTTGAACGTCGTGCCCTTGCCGATTTCGCTTTCCGGCAGGATGAAGCCGCCCGACTGCTTGACGATGCCGTAGACGGACGCAAGTCCGAGGCCCGTGCCCTTGCCGACGCCCTTCGTCGTGAAGAACGGCTCGAAAATCTTCGCCATCACTTCGGGGCTCATGCCGGTGCCGGTATCGGCGACTTCGATCAGCACGTATTCGGCCGGAGTGAAGCCCGCAACCGCGCTCATCTTCTGGCTTTCGCGCTCGGTAACATTGCGCGTGCGGACCGTTATCTTGCCGCCTGTCGGCATGGCGTCGCGAGCGTTGCGCACGAGGTTGAGCACGACGTTGAAAATCTGGTTGCTGTCGGCTTTGACGTACCAGAGATCGCGTTCGGACTGAATTTTGAGATCCACCCTCTCGCCGACGGACGTCTTGAGCATCGGCGTCGAACTGGTCATCAGCTCGCCGAGATCAACGACCTTTACTTCTTGGGTTTGCTTTCGCGAGAAACCCAAAAGGCCCGCGACAAGAGCTGCGGCGCGATTGGCCGCCGACTGGATGTTCTTGATGTCCTTGTAGGCCGGATCGCTCGGACGGTGCGTCTGAAGAAGCAGATCGGAGAAGCCGATAATCGCCGTCAGCACATTGTTGAAGTCGTGGGCGATACCGCCCGCGAGATTGCCGACGGCTTCCATCTTCTGCGCCTGCGCGACGCGGTCTTCCAGCGCCTTCTGCTCGGTGGCATCGATGACGTAAAGCGCTGCTGCGGCGCCGCCGGAGACGGCCGCCAACGGCGACATGTAAACGCGGCATGCGAACTGTTTCTGCTCGCCCGCCGTGATTTCGACCGGCTGCACGTTGCCGCGTCCAGCCAGAACTTCGGCGAGGCCGGCGTCGATGCGCGTGCGTTCCTCGGGCTCCGCCGTCCGGCACAATGCTTCGGCCGCGAGCACGTCCTGCGCGGGGCGTCCGTCGAGCACCATGCGCATGAAGGCGGCGTTGCAGTTTGCAATTCGTCCTTCGGCGTCAAGCGTTGCGATGCCGAACGGCGCCGACTGAATGAACTGCGACGCGCGAACGTCCTGCTGCGAGCCGTCGACGAGCCCTGCCGTGACGCGGTTGATGGCGGTGACGGTGAAACCGAGATCCGGCCTGCCGTCCGCCGGCTCGACGAGCAGCGTCAAAGGCACTAAGCGGCCATCCTGGCGCGTCAGGTCGAGATCGACGACGCGCTGATCCGCGTCCGGGATTTCGGCCATATGCCGCAAGAGCCGCGCTCCATCCTCCCCCGCAAGCTCCGCAATGCGAAGGCTGCGCGAGCGCAAGGCGCCGGCCGGATAGCCGAGCCACTGTTCGAATGCGGTGTTGACGTGAAGAATGGCACCGTCGTTGGCGACCGACATGAAGCCTGCGGGCATCGCGTCGAAAGCGGCGAGCGAGGCTTCGAGGCCGCCGATCCGTTGCGCTTCGCGCGTCTTGTCGTTCGAAATATCGTTGACCTGCCAGAGGACGAGGCGTTGGCGCACGGAAGCATCATCCAAATCACGTCCCGAGGACACGAACGGCCGAACGGCAATTCTCACCCAGGAGGGGCGACGGCTCATGCCCGGCCGCAGGCGGATATCCTCGCGTCGCGCTTCTCCGCGTTCCGCCGCGCGCGTCAGGCGGAAGAATGCCTGGGCGGCCTCGTCGTCCGGGCTCAGAGCTGCTTCCAGCGCCGCAAATGGTCCGGCTTCGTGGCGGCCGAACATCTGCTCAAGCGCGGAATTGGAATAAATGATCGTGCCGTCGAGGTGGGCGATGACCTTCGGCTCGTCGCCGACATCGGCCGCGGCTTTGAGCAGGTCGCCCGCCGCAATGCGCGGTCCGACGCGAATGTGGCCAGCGGCGACGCCGAACAAGAGAAACATGCCGAGCATCGCCAGAAGCGCGATGACGGTCAGCAGCAATGGCTCGCCCGAGCCGCTGGCGAGCAGGCCGAACACCAGTGCGCCGGCGACGGCGACGATGAAAATGGTAGGGAGGAACCCGCCGAAACCTTCCGCTGCATTCAGCGGATCGATCGTGGCGGCATTGATCCTCAACGCCTCGCGATCATTCATAGGACGAGAATCTAGCTGATTCTCGATAAGCGGGGCGTCGGACTGGAGCATGGGACCTGGAACTCAAACGCAACTGCAACTGTGCCGCAACGAGTCGGCGCTTTTCTGTTGCCTAAGACTTCCTCTAAGAGAGTTAACATGCGGTCAACTTGAGAGTCTTGATCGTTGACGATTGCAAGATTCTGAAACGGCACGGCCAAGCACATCGCGAGACGAGGCAGGCATGCAAAGTTATATTTTCTGGACCTTCATACTGGCGTTGTTGGCGCTGGCCAGCGCCGCTATCGCCGT
>DATBRP010000205.1:0-4143 GCA_036560245.1 Hyphomicrobium sp. | reverse complement strand
TCGCCGAACTGCCCGATAAGCTTGAAAACTTTCTGATGCGGAAGCTGCAAGAACTCGTCGAGCCAGCCAAGTTCGTCCATCATCTGCAGCGTCGAGGGATGAACAGTATCGCCGCGAAAATCGCGGAGAAAATCCTTGTGCTTCTCGAGTACGAGCACCTTGACCCCGGCGCGCGCCAGCAGCACGCCCAGCATCATGCCGGCCGGTCCACCGCCAGCAATGCAGCAAGTGACACGATTTTCCATTGCCGGCACTCTAGCCGTTCGAGCTAGACGTTCAACCCGGCTTTGCGCAGTTGCCCGACGACGCGAGCTTTCTTTTCACTCGGCACGCGCAAGCGGAGTTCGACGTTGCCATCCTTGCGGCCCTCGCGCGCGAGCACGTCGCACGTTTCATGCAGCCAATTGAGAAGCGCACCTTTGCTGCCGGGGACGATGACATCGATAATTTCGTCAGCGGCACTCAGTTGGCCGTCGATGGCATCGAGAAGCGGCGCCATCCCCTCGCCTGTCGCCGCCGAAACGAGCACCGGGGGACGGGCATTGCGAAGGCCTTCGTGTTGCAGCTCCACGCGACGGTCGCCCGACAGAAGATCGATCTTGTTCCAGACTTCGAGGATGTGGCTATCGATCGGCAACGTGTCGATGCCGAGATCGCCGAGCACCTTCTCGACGTCCTTCGCCTGCGCCTCGCTCTCCTCGTGCGCGATGTCGCGTACATGCAGGATGAGATCGGCTTCGACGACTTCTTCGAGCGTGGCGCGGAACGCTGCAACGAGCATCGTGGGCAGATCGGAAATGAAACCGACGGTGTCTGAGAGAATTATGCGCCGGGCGCTCGGCAGCTTCACTTCGCGCATCGTCGGATCGAGCGTGGCGAAGACCTGATCCATCGCAACGACGCCCGCCCCGGTGATCTTGTTGAACAGCGTCGATTTCCCGGCGTTGGTATAGCCGACGACCGCAACGATCGGGTACGGCACCTTGCGCCGTCCCTTGCGATGCAGGTCGCGTGTCTTCACGACGTCGGCGAGATCGCGCTTGATCGCGTCGATGCGATCCTGAAGCATGCGGCGATCGAGTTCGATCTGAGCTTCGCCGGGGCCGCCGAGAAATCCGCCGCCGCCGCGCTGGCGTTCCAAATGCGTCCAGGCGCGAACGAGGCGCCCCTTCTGATACGTGAGATGCGCCAGCTCGACCTGGAGAACGCCTTCGCGCGTTCTTGCGCGGGCCCCGAAGATTTCGAGGATGAGGCCGGTCCGATCGACGACTTTGGTGTTCCACGCCTTCTCGAGATTGCGCTGCTGCACCGGTGTCACGATATGATCGATGACGACCAGCCCGATATCGAGCTCGCGCACGGTTTGCGCGAGTTCCTCGACCTTCCCGGAACCGAGCAAGGTCGAAGGGCGCGGTTGCGACAACGGCACGATGGCCGCATCTATGACGTCGAGATCGATAGCGTTCGCAAGTCCGACGGCTTCGGCGAGACGATTTTCCGGCGTATGGATTTGCGGAAACGGTTTCGTCTTCTCGCCGACGCGCACCTGGTGTTTCCAGACCGGCACAAGCACCAGCGTGCGAGTTCGGGGCGCGCGCGTCGCTTCGCCCTTGCGCCGGCGCTTACGCGATGACTCGCGTCCGGCGTCCTCGCCGTTCTCGGAGTCCGACGTCAACCGGCGCCGCCGGTTTCGCCGTCCTGGTCATTGAGATTGACGGGACCTCCGGGCATGATCGTGGAAATGGCGTGCTTGTAGACGAGCTGCGAATGTCCATCGCGTCGAAGCAGAACGCAGAAATTATCGAACCAGCTCACGATGCCCTGCAGCTTGACGCCGTTGATGAGGAAGATCGTCAGCGGGGTTTTATTCTTGCGCACGTAATTGAGAAACGTGTCTTGCAGATTTTGGGTTTTTTCTGCCGCCATGGTTGTTGTCCGTTTTTATGTCGACGTCTTCTGGGAAGCGCCAGACGCGGTCACGGTTTGAAAAGCGACGAAGCGTCCTTGCGGCGGTTTCGATCGCCATCGGGGGGATGATGACGGTCGAAGCGGGTCGTACTCTACAGTGGTTGCTGCCCTGCACAATGCGGCAACGTTCGCATTACGCAGCTGAAATTTCGGCAACGTGATGAAATCTTGCTCGCAGACGTTGCGCCAACGGTCCTGGACGGCCGTCAGCAATGGGTTTGCCGTCGATTGTCACAACCGGCATGACCGTATTGGTCGCCGACGTGACGAAGGCTTCCCGCGCCTTCAGCGCCTCGGCTAGCGTAAAGGGACGTTGTTCGATTTTCAGGCCTTCGGCCTTTGCAACGTCGCTCACGGTTGCCCGCGTGATGCCGGGAAGAACGTGGACATCGAGTTGGTGGGTCACAAGGACTCCGCCCGATGTCACAATCCAGGCGTTGCTGGAAGCGCCCTCCGTGATCGTGCCTGATGCGTCGATGAACCATACCTCACGGGCGCCGTCGCGGCGTGCTGCGTCCTTGGCCAGCACCGCCGGCAGAAGCATGACGGTCTTGATATCGCACCGAGCCCAGCGGTTGTCGGGCATCGTTTTAACGGCGATGCCCTTTTTGGCGAGTTCGTCGGCCCAACCGCGCCGTTGGGCGCGCGCTAGAACGACGAGCGTCGGCGGCGTCTCCGCATCCGGAAGCGCAAAGTCTCTCGGCCCCGCGCCGCGCGTCACCTGCAGATAGACGATGCCGTTGCGAACGCGGTTTCGCTTGATGACTTCGCCAACGACGTGCAGCAGAGCGTCCTTCGACATCGGCTGCGGGATCGCAAGCTCGCGCAGCGAGCGATCGAGCCGCGCCAGATGGCGAGTTGCATCGACGAGATTCCCGCCCAGCACTTCGATGACTTCATAGACGGCGTCGGCAAACTGAAAGCCGCGATCCTCGGCGTGAATCGCGGCTTCGGCGTAGCGTTTGTAAGCGCCATTGACGTAGACGATGCGAGTCAAATTCAGGCCCCTATACCGGATGGCGGAACGCGTAGCCCTGCATGGCCGGGTTAAACCCGGCCATGACGCGAAAGGAGATGTGTCATTTCAAAAGGAGCCACTACGAAGCCGTCCGGAGATCGCCAGCGCGCTGCTCGGAGGAAACGCCGAGCGCTCTCAGTTTCCGGTGCAGCGCCGAACGTTCCATGCCGACGAATTCGGCCGTTCGGGAAATGTTGCCGCCGAAGCGGTTGATCTGCGCGAGTAGATATTCGCGTTCGAAGATTTCGCGGGCTTCCCGCAGCGGCAGCGACATCAAATGCTCAGCGCCGCCATTGACCGGCAACGGCACGTTGGAGCCAATCTCGTCGGGCAGCATATCTGCCGTGATCGCCGCGTTCGGTTCACCGCCGGCGAGGATCAGCAGGCGTTCGACGTTGTTTCTGAGCTCGCGAACGTTGCCCGGCCAATCGTGAGCCTGCAGCACCGCGATGGCATCTTCGCCGATCCGCCGCGGCGCGAGGCCCGACGTCTGCGCAACCTGCCCGACGAAAAACTGGATGAGATCGGGAATATCCTCGCGACGTTCCGCGAGGCTCGGCACGCGCAACGTCACGACGTTCAGGCGATGATAGAGATCTTCGCGGAAGCGCCCTTCCCGGATATCTTGATCGAGATCGCGCGACGTCGATGAAATGATGCGCACGTCGACCGAGACTTTTTGCGCCCCACCGAGACGCAGGAATTTCTGCTCGACAAGCACGCGCAGGATCTTGCCTTGCGTCTCCATCGGCATGTCGGCGACTTCGTCGATGTAGAGCGTTCCGGTGTGCGCCTCTTCGAGCGCGCCGACCTTGCGCGGCCCGCCGGTGCGATCCTCGGTTCCGAAGAGTTCTTCTTCGACGCGATCGGGAACCATCGCGGCGGCGTTGAGCACGACGAACGGACCGTCGGCGCGCAGCGATTTCTGATGCAGAACGCGGGCTGCAAGTTCTTTACCCGAGCCCGATGCGCCGCGCAGCATGATACGGCTGTTCGTCGGCCCGGCCTTATCGATGTTGTTCTTCAGTTGATTGATCGCGGGCGACTTGCCGATCATTTCAGCCGAGACGACGGAGCGTTCCTTCAGCTCCTTGACCTCGCGCTTCAGCTGCGATGCTTCGAGCGCACGCAACGCCACCAGCACCAGGCGGTCGGCC
>DATBRP010000204.1:0-2254 GCA_036560245.1 Hyphomicrobium sp. | reverse complement strand
CTCACACCGTCGCGCATCTAGGCGCATAGGGGGCAGGGCACGAAAAGGCCCGACACTGCGCCCGTTTCAAGGAAAGGCTTTCGACACAATAAGGGCGTATGGCGCCGAAACCCGCCAGTCACCCCTCGAAAGCCGCGGTTCCCTTAACATGCGCTCCAGCGGCCTTCAACCAGCCGTTACAAGGGCGCGTTGCCGCATAACGGCGACTTCCGGACCATGAAATCAGCCCGTTGTGGCCCGGCGTCCCGCGGGTTCGCGTCCGGCCGACGCCAGCCAAGATGAATAATTGCTGCAAGTGCCATTCAAACTGCGTTCAGCCTGGCGACACTAAAACGCTGACGACTGGCGTTGCTGGTCAGTTTTGCAAATTCATTTGCACTCGCCTCTCTGGACTTGGGGCCCGCTTCGGCGGGCTCTTTTTTTTATAGCGCGTCGCGCATGACGATCGGAAAGCGCCAGGGAACGACGAAGACCAGATCAAAGCCCACGTCGTAGCTCTGATAATTCGGATTGTGAGCAAGCCATAGATCCGCCGCCCGGCGCACACGCTGCCGCATCGTCAACGTGATGGCGTCTTCCGCGTCCTCTCTCGTCGAACGTCGCTTCACCTCGATGAACGCCACGCGATGCCCCTTGACGGCGATGAGATCGATCTCCCCGACCGGCGTCTTGAAGCGGCGACCGACGATGCGATGACCCAACGCCATATAGACGGCCGCGACGAACATTTCCGCATTGAGACCCCGGCGGTACCGGCGCCGCCGTTGCTCGAACTGAGGCCGAATTGGATCGTTATCGACGTTCGAACTCACGTGTCGCTATCCTTCACCCTGATGCCAAGCGCATAAACCCGCGCCTTGGGAACGCCGAGTTCCCCGGCGATTGCCTTCGCCGCGTCCTTCAGGCTCATAATGTCGAGCACTTCGGCGAGCCGCGCGCCGATCGCTTCGTCGCTGACGTCCTGAGGCTCAGCGGCGCCGACGACGATAACGATTTCGCCCTTTAATGCTTGACCTGCGCTCGCTTCGGCGAGCGTACGCAAAGTGCCGCGAGTGACGTCTTCGTGCAGTTTCGTCAATTCCCGCGCGATGACGGCGGCGCGATCTCCGAGCACGTCGGCCATGTCGGCAAGTGCTTCGCCGACCCGATGCGGGGCTTCGAATATCACGAGGCTGCCCGGAATTTGCGTTAGTTCGCCGAGGCGCGTCCGGCGCGCCGCCTGCTTCGGCGGCAGGAAGCCCGCGAAGAAAAACGCGTCGGTCGGCAGGCCGCTTGTCGTTAGCGCCGTCAGGGCCGCCGAGGGACCGGGGATCGACGTCACGGCAATGCCGCGCGCCGCTGCCGCCCGAACGAGCCTGAACCCGGGATCGGAGAGCAGCGGTGTGCCGGCGTCGGAAATGATCGCGATGCGCTTCCCGGCCTCGACATCGCCAAGCGCCCGCTCGATTTCCCGATCCTCGTTATGCTCGTGGAAAGGCCGTGTCTTTGCCGCGATGGCGTAATGCTGCAGAAGTTTCGCGGAATGCCGCGTGTCCTCGCAATAAACCGCATCGGCGCGCGCCAGAATGGAAAGCGCGCGCAGCGTAATGTCGGACAGGTTTCCGATCGGCGTCGCGACGAGGTAGAGGCCCGGAGCCAAGGGCGCGGCCAAAAGATCGCCAAGAGCGTCTTGCGCGCAATCGACAAGTGTTCGCGTGGCCGGTTTGTCGTGCTGGCGACCCGCAGTTTCTAGCTCTTTCGACACGAACATGCCTTTTTGCCCCGCTGGGCAAAGCCATATCAAAGATGGCCCGGGTCGTCACCGGAGACCGCTGGCCTCAGGCGGCAATCGCATCGTCGAACGGATACGGCGGCGGTTGAGGCTGCTGAACGTCAAGGACGTGGACGGTTGCCCGCCGTCGGCGGCCGCCGAGGTCCATGACCGCCGAAAGTTCGTCGACGAGCGACGTCAGGGCGTATTGGGCCAGATCGAGCTGCATGGCAGCCGACGTATGGCAACGCGTCGCCTCTTCAGCGCGCGATGCAGCGCCTTTGATGATGTCGGATAGAGAATTCCATTGCTCGGCAAGCGACAGCCGCCGCGGCTCCATATAGGGCGCCGTTTCTATTTTTTTCGAAGCTACGAGATCGCGCGAATTAACCGCTCCGCGAATCCAACCAAAAGCCCGGAATATCGCAGAATCGCCGACAAGAAAATTTGTCGCTGTAAAAAGCATAGGACCCAGAATCGGAGATAGAAATTAGTGGGCCGTTA
>DATBRP010000203.1:0-3588 GCA_036560245.1 Hyphomicrobium sp. | reverse complement strand
TCCTGCCTGCGGGCATCGAGGTCCGAAAGGCGGCGCTTCGAAACATCGACCTGACGGGCGAGATCCTTGCACTGCGGCGTGTTGCGGAATGTCTTGGTGAAAAGGAAGGAGTCGTAGCAGCCGCGGTCGAGTTGCGACTGGCTCGAATCCAAGGTGCGTTCAAGGACGCGAATTTCGTCTTCGACGCGCGGAAGCTCGTCACGCGACTGGCCGTTCTTCTGGCCTTCCTGCACGAGACGCTGTTCGAGCTGGAAGCAGATCGGACTTTTGCCTGAATAGTTGTTCGCCGTAGGAGCCGCCGCGGGTGGAGGGCTGCCCGGCGCACGCGGCACGCCGGGAGATGCCGGCGCCATCGGAGGGGGCGCTTGCTGCGGCTGCGGAGCTGGAGCGGCATCGGGTTGCCGGTAAACCGGCTCGCGCGGGACAGGCGGGCGATCCTGCTCCTCTTCGTCGCCGCCGCCACCACCGAATGGCCACCAACTCTGGGCCGAGGCGACTTCGGGAACGAAAAGCAACGCCAACCCCACCGCCGCCAAGACGAGGAGAAAGCGGCGAATGATAAGTCTGATTGATCCCGCTCGGCTCACGCCAGCCTCTCGAACCCGGTCATCGAATCTGCGCATAGCTGAAGGCGCCTGACGCGGCGCACCTCGCAAGCCTAAGCAGCGATTTGCTAGGCGGTCAATGCGGAGCAATTGCGACCGTACCGCTTTTATGAGTGCGTTCAAAAGCTTGACGGGCGGGACGGCAACTCGCTAATCCGCACGGCAAAGCTTATGCCCGGCCGGCCCCCTATGCCATACTTCGCCTGCGGCCGCCCGGCACGGCCTGACGCACAGCCAGAACGATACACAACCAGAACGACGCACGAGGTCGAGATTGGCGCTCAAGCTCTACAACACGCTGACCCGGCAGAAGGCCGAGTTCGAGCCCATCGACCCCAATAATGTGCGCATGTACGTGTGTGGACCGACCGTCTACGACTACGCCCATATCGGCAACGCCCGCCCCGTCATCGTGTTCGACGTGCTGTTCCGGCTGCTCCGCCACATTTACGGCCTGGAGCACGTCACGTACGTGCGCAACATCACCGACGTCGACGACAAGATTAACGCCCGGGCGGCGCGCGACTACCCCGACCTGCCGCTGAACGAAGCCATTCGGAAAGTCACGGCGGCGACCGAGACGCAATTCCATAACGATATCGCAGCGCTCGGCGTGCTGCCGCCGACGTTCGAGCCGCGTGCCACGGAATACATCCGCCGCGCTGACGGCCGCGAGGACATGACCTCGCTGATCGAAACGCTGGTGAAGCGCGGCAACGCCTACGTCGCTGCGGATCACGTGCTGTTCGATGTCAGCTCGATGCCGGACTATGGCCGCCTTTCCAACCGCTCGCTCGACGAGATGGAGGCAGGGGCCCGCGTCGAGGTCGCGCCCTACAAGAAGGGCCCGATGGACTTCGTCCTGTGGAAGCCGTCGAAGCCCGGCGAGCCGGCGTGGCCGTCGCCATCCGGCATCACTGCTTCGGGACGTCCTGGTTGGCACATCGAATGCTCGGCGATGGCAGGCGCATTGCTCGGCCCCGTGTTCGACATTCATGGTGGCGGCATCGATCTGACGTTCCCGCACCACGAGAACGAGATCGCGCAATCGCGCTGCGCTCACGGCACATCCGTCATGGCCAACGTCTGGATGCACAACGGCTTCCTGCAGGTCGAAGGCGAGAAGATGAGCAAGAGCCTCGGCAACTTCGTGACGATCCACGAGCTGCTGGAGACGGAAAAATTCGGTGGTCAGCGATGGGTTGGTGATGTTCTACGCATGACAATGCTGCGTACGCATTATCGGCAACCTATTGATTGGACGCAGAGCGCGCTTCGCGAAAATCAAAAAGCATGGGCATCTATTGGAAATCTCATTCGGGACCATGCCGAAGCCCCGGAACACGACTCGGAATTTTTAGCTTGCATCCAGGACGATCTAAATACTCCCGCCGCATTTGCCCGGCTTTTTGAACTTCGGGATCTTGCATCAGGAGGCGATGAAGTCGCCGCCCAGAAACTGCGGAAAGCATTCCTCTTTTTGGGATTTCTCCGCGAATGGAAATTTAACGAAGAAATTGTGGTGCCGACGCATCGTCCTCTTGAGCTTGCTGATGTTATTCCCCGAATTTTTGAAACCAACGGCGATATAGAATTGTATGCTTGGGCTAAGCATTTCGAGGCTCACTACGGTGATGATGCCCAGAGCATAGTAGATTTTCTTCGCAAGTTTGCTCCGGGCACAACCGTAAGAGGAGTGCGAGGAATTCAGCGCGCTTGGCCAAATCTAGTGCGGTTAACGGAGGAGCGCCGTGAAGCCCGCAAGCGCAAGGACTTCGCCGAAAGCGACCGCATCCGCGACGAGCTCGCCAAGATGGGTATCGCTCTGAAAGACTCGAAAAACAAAGAAACCGGCGAAATCGAAACGACCTGGGAAGTGACGCGGTAGTAGCGCGGTCACCAACCTCTACAAACGTCATGGCCGCGAAGGCGGCCATCCACGACAACGAGCCACATCTCCACCTGTCGGGACGGGCGCGCTCTCGCGCCTCCCCACTCGTCAACAATAAACCGCGCGACCGAGAGAGGGGTTGCATCGCCGGGCTCATGGCGATACGCCGAACAGGAACCCAAAAAACCAACGCAGGCCGTCTCGCCGGCCCCTTGTTGCCATTCAAGAGCCCGATGTCCGACGACTTCCCCCTGCGCCCGTTCCTTCCAGCCGACGCAATGGCGCTCCGCGACCTCTTCGCCCAGAGTATCGAGGAACTGACCGCCGACGACTACGATGAGGAACAGCGCCTCGCCTGGGCCGCAAGCGCCGAGGACGCCGGCGAATTCCGCGCGCGCCTTGCCGGCGTGCTGACGCTCGTCGTTCACCTCGATGGCGAATACCTGGGTTTCGGGTCCCTTAAGGACAACAAAACCATCGATATGCTTTATGTACATCCGGACTTCGCGGGCGAGGGTGTCGGCACGGCAATCGCCGAAGCGCTCGAAAAAATCGCGGAAGCTCGGGGCGCGGAAGCGGTGACGGTCGATGCCAGCGACACCGCCGTGCCGTTTTTCGAACATCGGGGCTACGCTGCCGTGCAGCGCAACTCCGTTCCGCGCGATGATCAGTGGCTTTCCAACACCACCATGGTAAAGCCGCTCGCAGATAGCAAAACCAAGGCCCGGCCACCCGCCAAACCGTCATGAGCAAAGAACGCCTCTACCTTTTCGACACGACGCTGCGCGATGGCTCGCAGACGACGGGCGTCGACTTCTCGCTGGAGGACAAGCGCCGCCTGATGCGCGTGCTCGACGAGCTTGGCGTCGACTACATCGAGGGCGGCTATCCGGGCGCCAACACCACCGACACGGAACTTTTCGCCTCCCGGCCTGCATTGAACTCGGCCCGCTTCACGGCCTTCGGCATGACCAAACGCGCCGGCCGCTCGGTTTCGAACGATCCGGGCCTGCAGGCCGTTCTGCAATCGTCGGCCGACAGCATCTGCCTGGTCGCAAAATCCTCGGACTACCAGGTGCGCGTCGCGCTCGG
>DATBRP010000202.1:0-12257 GCA_036560245.1 Hyphomicrobium sp. | reverse complement strand
CGCGGAAGCCGCCGCCACATAGCCGCCGCTGTAGGCGACAATTATGATTGGCATGCTGGCAAATGTCCGCAGAGATTTGCGATCCCCATGCAGGCGCGCGAGCTGCTGCCCGGCTTCACCGATGAACCGCCCGAAGGCGCCAGGCTGCCAAAATTTTCCGGCGCTGGAATCGACGGCATCGACAGCCAACTGCGGCGCAACGAGCACGACATTCGCATTTGATGCGGAGATCTGAGCCGGCACTTTCTGGCGCGCCAGCACGTCGCGCTCGAGCGTCGCCCCATGTCCATGAAAGAAGACAAGCATCAACGCCGGCCGGCGAATATCGAAACCTTTAGGGATATGCAGCAGAACGCGATTGTCGCTATACGTCTGATCTTCCCAATAGACGCGCCCCGAGCCGGTGCGATGGCCCTTACGGCCATTCTCATCGACATTGATGAAAGGCGCGTTCGATCCCGGCATGGTGCCGTGATAGGGAAAAGGAGCTGTCTCGAACGGGATGAGTGCGGTGCGCGCCGTCTTGAGAGGTGCGCTACGCGACCGCACCTGCGTTTTCGATGGCGAGATTTGACGGTGCTTCCTGCCTTTGCTCGCCGCCTCCGCGCCGGCAATGCCGAAAGTTAATGCCAGCCCCGTGCTCAGCGCACCCGCGAGGAAAGCCCGTCGCCGGTATTTCATGGCCCTGCGTGCCATTTCGTTGCGACACCCCGTGGACGTGCGAGCCTTCGTTAGAATCGGTTTACCCTCGACCCACAATATTCAGCCGGCAGCTGGCGTTGATTCCGGATGACGCATTAAGGTCCAAAATTGTCCATATCGTGAGTGGAAGCAGCAAATGACCTTCGGACATTTTTCTGGATTGCTGGCGAAATCCCTCTACTCTGACAAGCCAGATGCATTTTGGCCACTCGTGTTGAACATGTGTCCATGCCCGTTGTTGCAGGCCGGACGAGTCAATAGTGTCGCCGAGTCGGCCACGGTTAAGCCTCTCTGATGACAAGCGCGACCAGCATGAGCGTCCCGTCTCCAATGGCACCCGGACTCGACGTCCGGACCGTGTCGACGATGACGGCTATCGCACTCGCTGTGGCCGATATGATCGGCATCGGCGTGTTCACCAGCCTCGGCTTCCAAGTCAAGGATATCCCGTCGGCATTTTCGGTGCTGATGCTTTGGATCGTCGGCGGCGCCGCTGCGCTTTGCGGCGCTCTAGCCTACGCGGAATTATCGGCGGCGTTTCCACGCTCTGGCGGCGAATACAATTTTCTCTCGCGAATCTATCATCCGGCCCTGGGTTTTCTCGCCGGCTGGATTTCCGCAACCGTCGGATTCTCGGCACCGATCGCACTGGCTGCCATGGCGTTCGGAGTCTATTTCAAAGGCGTCGTCCCCGGATCATCGCCGCAGCTGCTTGCCCTCGCCGTTGCTTGGCTCGTGACGTTCATCCACCTGAGCGGCATCAAACATTCGAGCAAGTTTCAAAACGTCTCGACGTTGATCAAAGCCGCACTGATCATTGCGCTGATTGTCGCCGGCCTCGCTTGCGGCACCCCTCAGCCGATCTCGTTCGCGCCATCAATCAACGACCTGAGCTACGTCGCAAGCGCCCCATTCGCGGTGAGCTTGGTATTCGTCATGTACGCTTATTCGGGATGGAATGCCGCGACATATATTGCCGGCGAGATCCGCGATCCAGCAGTCAGCCTGCCGCGTTCCATCATCGTGGCGACAGCGACCGTGATATTCTTATACGTCGTCCTGAATGCCGTCTTTCTCTACACGACGCCGATCGAGGCGATGGCCGGACAGCTTGATATCGCCTTGATCGCCGGAAAGCACATCTTCGGTGATTTCGGTGGCCGCATCGTCGCCGCGCTCATCTGCATCGGTCTTATCTCGTCGATCAGCGCGATGACGTGGATAGGGCCGCGCGTGACGATGGCGATGGGCAAGGATCATGCTTTTCTCGCTCCGTTGGCACAGACGACGAAGGATGGCGTGCCGACCACCGCCATTCTCCTGCAGCTCGCGATCGTCAGTGTACTTCTGACGACGCAGAGCTTTGAGGCCGTCCTGGACACTATTCAGTTCAGCCTGACGCTCTGTTCGTTCCTAGCGGTGCTCGGCGTCATCGTATTGCGCTGGACGGAGCCAAAGCTCGTGCGTCCTTACTGGACTTGGGGTTACCCCGTGACGCCGATCGTCTTTCTCGTCGTTACGGCATTTATGATGTACCACCTCATCGCCGAGCGGCCGCTGCAATCGCTTGCCGGTTTAGCCATCATGCTGGCCGGCTTAGGGGTGTACGCTTTTTCACAAACGCGCCCGGCGGTGGCGAGAATTTGAGCAGGATTGGTCATGGCTAGAATGCGACTTATCGCAACGATTGCTGGCGTCCTCGCCGCTGCATTATCGCTCGCGTCGAATGCATCGTTGGCGGGCCCGAGCGCCAGTGCCAACGACACCGCGCGCTTCCTCGCCGGCCTGCCGACCTCCGCGCAGTCTCCGCTTACGCCCAGCACCAACGATGCTTTCTGGAAAGAACACGCGCGCATTTTCGATACGGCGTGGGCTGGACTCGACAAACGCCAGCTTTCGAAAATCCGCACTATGGTGTCCAAGAATTTCAACGATCCGCAGCCGGTGTTGTTCTACTTTTTCAGCGGCCCGGACTTCCTGTATGCCAACTCGTTTTTCCCGTCGGCCGACACCTACGTCATGGCCGGACTTGAGCCGCCCGGCCCCGTGCCCGACCTCAGCAAGCTATCGCGCGGCGAAATGGCCGGAGCTCTGCGCGAACTCCGCTCATCGCTCAATTCCGTGTTGAGCTATAGCTTCTTCCAAACCAAGTCCATGCGCCTCGATTTCGGCAAGGGACATCTCACCGGTACGTTACCGGTGCTGATGACGTTCCTGGCACGCTCCGGCAAGACGATCTACGACGTCTCGCTCTTCGATTTGCAGAGTGATGGCACCATTCATCCCGTCGAAGACAAAATTCCGAATGCCAAGGCGCGCGGCGCCAAGATTATTTTCTCCGACAACATCGGCAAGAAGCGGACGCTCTACTACTTCAGCACCGATCTTTCCGACGGCGGCATCAAGGACAGCGGCTTCATGCTGTTTTGCGACAAGCTCGGGCACGGCGACGCCTTCGTCAAAAGCGCTTCGTATTTGATGCATTCCGACAAGTTCTCGACCGTTCGCGATTATCTCCTCACCCATACGGCTTCGATCCTGCAAGACGATTCCGGAATACCGATCCGCTTCTTCGCTCAAGGCTGGCGCTTGCATCCCTTCGGCCGATACGTTGGACCGATCGCACTCTTCGGCAATCAGTATCAATCGCAGCTCACACAGGTTTTCGCCAAAGGCCACGCCACGCCCATCGATTTCGGCGTGGGCTATCGCTGGCGGCCGAATGAATCGAACCTGCTTCTTGCCGTAAAGGACGGCACGGCGACCGCGATGGAGATTCCGCCGGCGTCTTCTACGGCACAGGCGACCGAACCGGCCCGTAAGGTTCGCGCCGAGGCACGGGAGGCCCAAGCAGACAGGCCGAGACGATCCAGGCGAACCTATCACAGGCACAGAGAGCGGACCGTCTCTAATCCCAATTCAAAGATGTTCGGCTATCTACCTAATTGAGAACGAACAGTCGCGCACGAGCGACGCGGCTTTACGTGTAGGCTTCCGACAAAAACGTCACGAGCACCTCGGCACGCGTCGGAAACGCGATAACCTCTATGCTCTGCGGAAGCGCGGCGCTGGACACCGCAGCGACATAGTTCGGCGGAACGCTCAGGTCCACGACGTGGATATCAGAAGCGGCACGAGAACCACGGACTGCGTTTGATCCGCCGATCACCCCCTGCTCGGTCAATAGACGTCCGATCCCCGTCCCCCGAGCCTTGCCGACAGCCTCGAGCCTGACCCAGGCTCTGAGAACGTCGCCATCGCGACGATGATCGAGAGCTGGCCCGTCTGCAAGCGTCGCAGCGGCGGCGATGATGCGGCGGCGGCGATCATCGGTCATCGCCAGGGTCCTTAGCTGCTCGATGTCGACGCCGACGGGTGTTGCCTCGCTGACCGCAATGAGCGCAGCCTCGCCGCTATGCGAAACATTGAAATGAGGAAGACCTTCGCCGAGCGAAGGACGGCCGGCCACCGCAATCTCGAAATCGATCCTCCGGACGGTTGGGCCTGCCGCGCGTTCGAGAACGATGCGCGTTGCAATGCGCGCCGAGCGCCAAAGCCGCTGGCGAACGGGATCGGGCGAAAGCCTCTCGGAACGGAGAATGTCAGAAGCCGCCAATCGCGGCGTGGCTGCTTCCTCGGCTTCGAGCAACGCACCAGACGCTTCCAAGTCGACGAAGACGACTTCAACGCCCGACGAACGTGCGCGTGCCGTCGCATCCAGCTTAGTCGGAGCGGTAGCGCTCACGGCCGGCCCGCGCGCGCCTTCTTCGCTTCGGCAACTCCACCGAGCTGATTGAGCGGCTGTCCCAACAAGATCGCACGTGCGATTTGCAGCTCGCGGATCGCCGTCACAACACGAGCCCGCGAGTCATGTGGCGCACTCTCGGCTTTCGCAACGGCGCACGGCTGCTGTTGTGGTTCCGGCGCGCTTGAAGCAGCACTTACGATCGGCTTGCGCCCACGTTTGCGGTTCGCGGGCTTCGACGCCTCACCCGGCGTTTCCGCTGCAGCGACCCTGCGCGCAGCCGCCTTGACTTGATCGACGCCGTGCTCGCGCAAAATTTTCTGCACGCCCCGGATCGTATAGCCTTCGGCGTGCAGCAGTGCCCGGATACCTCTCAGAAGCTCCATATCCTCGGGCCGGTAATAGCGACGACCGCCGCCGCGCTTCATGGGACGGATTTGCGGGAAACGTCCTTCCCAGAAACGCAGCACATGTTTCGGGATTTCCAGTTCCTCGGCGACTTCTCCGATCGTGCGAAATGCCTCCGCCGATTTATTCATCGCCTCTTGTCCCCTTCCGGTTTGCCGCGTCCTTCGCGACCGTCTCTACGCCACTGCCGTCTCTGCTCGGGCTGGCAACCGCTAGCGCTTCACATGCCCTTTGTTGATTCGGTCTTTCATAATGTTCGATGGCCGGAAAACCAGCACGCGTCTTGGCGTAATGGGAACTTCCTCACCGGTTTTCGGATTGCGGCCGACGCGCTCGCCTTTTTGCCGGATGCCAAAAGATCCGAATGATGAAAGTTTGACCGCATCGCCTTCCGCCAAGCTGCCCGAGATTTCATCAAGCACACGCTCTACGAGATCCTGGCTCTCGTTTCGCGGCAGCCCAACTTTTTCTACGACGGCTTCCGCAAGGTCTGCTCGCGTCAACGTCTTGCCGACCATCTGTTTCCTCCCGCCGAACTCAATATCGGCCGAGTATGGTAGCGGCAGTTGGTCGCGGGGTCAACGTAATGCGTTGAAGAAGCACATAAAAAAATGCCGGAAACGCAATTTTTTTCAGCGCGTTGTTAGCTGAACACGCGTCACCAGCGCGCCAGCACGGCGCCCCAGGTGAAACCGCCACCCATGGCTTCCATCAGGATCAGGCTGCCCTCTTTGACCCTGTGCGCTTCGAAGGCTTCGTTCAGGGCAAGCGGGATCGAAGCGGCTGAGGTATTGCCGTGCTTGTGCAGCGTCATCACGATCTTCTCGGACGCCACGCCGAGTTTCTTTGCGATGCCATCCAAAATGCGCTTGTTGGCCTGGTGGGGAATAAAGAGATCGATCTCGTCAGGAGCGTATCCCGTTTCGACCAAGGTCTCTTCGATGACGCCGGATATTTTCTGTACGGCGTGGCGAAAAACTTCGCGACCGTTCATGCGCAAAAGCCCGACGGTCTTTGTCGATCCCGCCCCTCCGTCGACGTAGAGTAAATCTTCGTAGCGCCCGTCCGATCTGAGCCGCGTCGCGAGAATGCCGCGATCGTCGCGCGAGCCATGCTGCGGTTGAGCTTCCAGCACGACCGCGCCTGCGCCGTCGCCGAACAGCACGCACGTCGAGCGGTCGGTCCAATCGAGAATGCGCGAGAACGTTTCGGCGCCGATAACCAAGGCTCGCTTCGATTGCCCCGTTTTCAGGAAGCTATCTGCTACTGTCAGCGCATAGACGAAGCCGGAGCAGACGGCCTGCACGTCGAACGCGGCGCCTTTGGTGACGCCGAGCATGGATTGGATTCTTACGGCTGTCGCGGGAAAGGTGCGATCTGGGGTCGCCGTCGCACAGACAATGAGATCGATGTCGATCGGATCGATCCCTGCGCGCACAAGCGCCTGCTTGGCGGCAGCGGCGCCGAGATCGGATGTCTTTTCGTTTTCGTCGGCGATGTGACGGCAGACGATGCCAGTACGTTCCTGAATCCAGGCGTCGCTGGTATCGACGATTTTCGACAGATCGTCGTTCGTCATGACGCGCTTCGGCAAATGCGCGCCAACACCGCGAATGACGGACCGGAGAACTGCGACCACGCCTAGCCCTTTCCGAGCGCGCCGGCAGAGCGTTCAGGCGGCAAGCCGCCCGTACCGGCCGCCGACAGCCGATGATGAAAACCGGCGATATCGGCCGTGAGGCGCGCGATCAGACCGGAATCCGCCATTTCGTAAGCAAGATCGACCGCGCTCGCAAATCCAAAGGCGTCCGCGCCGCCGTGGCTCTTCACCGCAATGCCGTTAAGGCCAAGAAACGTGCCGCCATTGACGCGGCGAGGATCCATTTTCTCCCTGAGAACGCGGAACCCGCCCTGCGCCAGCAGCGCGCCTAATTTGCTCATTAACGAACTCGTCATCGCGGCGCGAAGGTATGCCCCGATCTGCCGCGCCGTGCCTTCTGCGGTTTTGAGAGCGATATTGCCCGCAAATCCTTCGACGACGACGACGTCCACGGCGCCCTGACCGATCTGATCGCCCTCGACGAAGCCTTTGTAATCGAGCGGCAGAGCCTCGGCGGATTTAAGCAGACTGTGCGCCGCCTTGACGTCCTCGTTACCTTTCATATCTTCGGTGCCGACGTTCAACAGCCCGACCGACGGCCGCTCGATATGAAAGACTGCGCGCGCCATCGCCGCGCCCATCAATGAGTAATCGGCAAGCTGGCCTGCCGACGCGCCGATGTTGGCGCCGGCATCGAGAACGATACATTCCGATTTGATCGTCGGCCAAAGGGCTGCGATCGCGGGACGCTCGATACCGGTAATGGGACGTAGGACGAGCTTCGCAATGGCCATGAGCGCGCCGGTATTGCCGGCAGACACGGCGGCATCGGCCTCGCCTGATTTCACCGCTTCAAGGCAGAGCCACATGCTTGTGCCTTTGCCACGGCGCAGCGCCTGGCTCGGCTTTTCATCCATCGCAACCACAAGATCGGTGTGAACGATACGCGACTTTGCGGAAAGCGCCGGATACTGTTTGAGCACGGATTCGATACGCGTCTGCTGGCCGAAAAAAATGAAATTCAGCGCCGGTTGTCGCTCGAGCGAAAGAGCTGCTCCGGGGACCAGGACCTCAGGTCCGTGGTCCCCCCCCATTGCGTCGAGTGCGATTGTCTTTGGGCTCGCCATGCCTGCCGATTGCCCGTGATTCCCGTATTCGGCGCCACATCGCGCCGGACCCGATCATAGGCCCTATTTGACCCCGAAATTCGTCGCGACCATAGTCCTTTGCAGGTGCCGAACAAGGCGAAATAGCGCCTCATGCACGGTTGCCGCAGCGACTGATCAGTCTTTGCTCTTGAGCTTCGACAACGCGGCGAAAGGGCTTGCTTTTTCAGGTTCGCCCTCGTGTTGATCCTGCCACGTGAACTCGGCGTCGGGACGACGCGGATAGGGATCGAGAGCGGCTGAAACCGTCTCGAAGACAATGCGCCCGACCGGAATAATACCCCGCTCGATGATGTCGACGTCCGGCCCGGCGAGCACGCTGGCATCCTCGTCACTATCGACGGTATCGAGTTGCGGCCGGAATTCGACATCAAACGGCGCATCGATCCTCGAAGCCACCGGATCAAGCGTCACGATGCAGGCCTGCTCGACGTCGCCCATCACTTTTCCGGAAAGCCGGTATCCGGTATCGGCCAACGCCTTGATGCGATAGCGGGCGGCAAGGCGGCTGAGCGTCAAAAGGCCCAGCGCCTCGGCGATAGCCTGACGCTCGCTCTCGGTCGCCTCGCGCTCGCGGTCGAGGCCGCCAACCGGAATATCGGTAACACCATGTATCCAGTCCAAGTGATCCGTCACGATACCTCTATCCTGCTGTTTTCCAAGAGACGGCCAAGCGCGCCGTCCGCCGACAACGTCTCGAATGGCTGAGCCGACAATGCCGCCGCCGCGCCGCGCACGTATCCGGCTAGCGAAACGGCGCCTGCCCTGCTCGTCGGGTCTCCGGCAAACACGTAACCTTCAAGGCTTGCCTCGAGATCCTCGGTTTCGGCTGCCGCAAGCGAACGCCGATAGGCATTGGCACGCTCATAAAAGGCGGCCGCGGCGCGTTTTACCCTTTTTCCGACAGCCATGTCGCCGACGCCCATTTCGCGCATGCAATCGTCCATATCGGTGACGAACGCTTCAATCGTGCGCTGCGACAACGCCGTGTCGGCGGTGTCCCGTTCTTTCGCGCCTTCCAGGGCCAGGAAGAGGTGCAGGGCGATCAATTCGAACCGCCCTTCAGGTGTGTCCGGCACGCCCATATCGGCGTAAAAAGCCGGCTGCCGTGCCGCGGTCACGACACTGCCATAAAGCTCTCCTGCTCTGCGATCGGCTTCGGCGCGCCGCCTGAACCACTGCAACATGCTTCGAAGGATCCTTGATCCGACCGTGAGCCGAGGGAAATGTCTGGGGATCGCACAGGGCAGCGAAGGGGTCTCGCTGTTGCCGGCTTCTGGCGCACATTCTAAACACACGCGTACGAGAGAACGAAGCGATTCTCGCAGAATGAAGGGTCGAATGCGACAGCTTGGCAAGAATGAATGGCACGGAACGGCGCTTTGCCGTTTGCTGGCACTCGCCTCGCTGCTGACGTTGTCGGCGTGCGGTGCGGGTACCATTACCCAGCACGGCCAGTATTTCAGGCCGACCGACCTGCAGGCCGTGCAGCCCGGCATGAGCCAGGACCAAGTCCGCGGCGCCCTCGGCACGCCGGCAACCACCGCCGTGGTCGGTGATGGCCGCGCCTATTACTATATTTCGAGCGTCGACTCGCAGAAGTCATTCTTTCTGCCGACGGAACAGAGCCGTCAGGTCGTGGCCGTCTATTTCAACAGAGGCGGAACGGTCGACAAGGTTGCCAATTATGGCCTGAAAGACGGCAAGGTGTTCGACTTCGTCAGTCGCACGACCCCAGCGCCCGGCGGCAAGGACGAAGGCATCCTGAAGCAGCTGTTCCGCAACCTCGGCAAGCAGCAACTGTTCGGCGGCGGCTGATTGCAAACGCCAGAGCCGCTGTGAACGGCCTTAATAGAATTTGAGATAATGTCCCACGACGACGAAGGCGCGGTGGCGTTAGCCTATTAAGTGGCACCACCAAAAGATGCGCGAAATTTCTCCCGTCGCGGTCTATGCTTCCTACTCAAACAGCGCGTGGGTAGATCATGACCGAGAATATCGAGGAAGGCTTCATGGCCTTCATTGCCGATGGCCAAGACGGCATCGGCGCCGTCCGCGAAGTCAACAACACATCGATCGTTATCTATGTTGAGAACGCCGGCGAATTCGTCATACCGCGTTCGGCGGTGCAGGACGTGCATTCCGAGAAGGTGATCTTGAGGCCAGACCGTCTCGACAAACGCCTGCTCGCAGCCGTCGGCCATATTCACGACAGCGAAGATCCAAACCTCGTCGGCTAGAGGTTCGCAACGGCGTCGCCGCATCGGTCTCCGAAAGAAAAAGGCTCCGGAATAATTTCCGGAGCCTTTCTTAATTCAATATCTGTTCGCGACTACCAATGCGCCAGTACGGCCAACATCAGCAGGGCGACGATATTGGTGATCTTGATGGCCGGATTGACGGCCGGACCAGCAGTATCCTTGTACGGATCGCCGACCGTGTCACCCGTCACCGACGCCTTGTGCGCCTCCGAGCCCTTCATATGCTTGGCACCGTCCTTGTCGACGAAGCCGTCCTCGAAGCTCTTCTTGGCATTGTCCCAGGCCCCGCCGCCGGAGGTCATCGAGATGGCGACGAAGATGCCGGTTACGATGACGCCGAGCAACATTGCGCCAACGGCCGAGAAGGCTGCGCCTTTTCCGGCAATGGCGTTGATGACGAAGAACAACACGATCGGAGACAATACCGGCAAGAGTGAAGGCGCGATCATTTCCTTGATCGCGGCCCGCGTCAGCAAATCGACGGCGCGGGCATAATCAGGCTTCGATGTGCCCTTCATGATGCCGGGGTCGGCCTTGAACTGGCGGCGAACCTCTTCGACGATCGAACCAGCTGCACGGCCAACGGCCGTCATCGCCAGACCGCCGAACAGGAACGGAATAAGACCGCCGAGCAAAAGACCCGCGACGACGTAAGGGTTTTCAAGACCGAAGTTGACCTGCACGTCCTTGAAGAACTGATAGCCCGTTGCGCCGGACTTGTTCGCTTCATCGATGAAGTGATGCAGGTCGTAGTTGTAGGCCGCGAAGAGAACCAGCGCGCCGAGACCGGCAGAGCCGATCGCGTAACCTTTGGTCACCGCCTTCGTCGTGTTGCCGACGGCGTCGAGAGCATCCGTCGAGCGGCGCACTTCTTTCGGCAGTCCAGCCATTTCGGCGATGCCGCCGGCGTTGTCCGTCACCGGACCGAAGGCGTCGAGAGCCACGATCATGCCGGCTAAGCCGAGCATCGTCGTCGTCGCGATTGCCGTGCCGAAGAGGCCCCCGAGCTTGTACGTCGCGATGATGCTGGCAACGATAGCCAGCGTCGGCAGAGCGCACGCCTCGAGCGAGACGGCGAGACCCTGGATGACGTTCGTACCGTGTCCCGTCACCGAAGCCTGGCTGATCGACCGAACGGGCCGATAGCCGATGCCTGTGTAGTATTCGGTGATCCAGACGATGAGACCGGTCAACACAAGGCCGACGATACCGCAAAGAAACAGGTTCCAGCCCGAGATGGTCTGGCCTGCCGCAGTGCCGACATCACCGAAGCCGCCAAGCACATATTGCGTCGCGGCCCAAAGGCCGACGACCGACAGCACCCCCGAAGCAATCACGCCGCGGTAGAGCGCGCCCATGATCGAACCGTTGGTGCCGAGCTTGACGAAATACGTGCCGATGATCGACGTCACGATGCAGGCGCCGCAGATCGCGAGCGGATAAAGCATCAGTGACTGCAAGTTCGCCTGGCCCGCGAAGAAGATCGCGGCAAGAACCATCGTCGCGACGACGGTCACGGCATAGGTTTCGAAAAGGTCGGCAGCCATGCCGGCGCAGTCGCCGACGTTGTCGCCGACGTTATCGGCAATCGTTGCGGGGTTGCGCGGATCGTCTTCCGGAATGCCGGCTTCGACTTTGCCGACGAGATCGCCGCCGACGTCAGCGCCTTTGGTGAAGATGCCGCCGCCGAGACGCGCAAAGATCGAAATCAGCGAGGCGCCGAAACCGAGCGAGACAAGCGCGTCGACGACGTCGCGACCGCCAGGGTCTTTGCCAAGACCGCCCGTCAGAAACGCGTAATAGCCGGCGACGCCGAGCAGCGCCAAACCGGCAACGAGAAGACCTGTGATCGCACCCGACTTGAAAGCGATGTCGAGTCCCCTCGCAAGTGACACCGTTGCGGCTTGCGCGGTTCGTAGGTTGGCGCGCACCGAGACGTTCATGCCGATGAAGCCGGCGAGGCCCGACAGAATTGCGCCGACCAGAAAGCCGAATGCCTGCAGCGGTCCGAGAAGAAGCCACGCCAAGACGAAGATGACCACGCCGACGATGGCGATCGTGCGATATTGCCGATTGAGATACGCCTGCGCGCCCTCGCGCACGGCGGCGGCGATTTCCTGCATGCGCGCGTTGCCTTGATCGGCGCTCAGCACGGCCCTCGAAGTTATAAACGCATAAAGGATCGCCAACGCCCCACAGGCGATGATCCCCCAAAGTATGTTGCTCATGGAGTAGTCCTTCCTGGCCCGCTTTTTTGTTTGGTGCTTTTTAGTGCTGCAGGTCCGCCAGAGCGACGGACGACTTACCCCCTAGGAAGACTCGCCAGGCGAAAGTCGCGGCGGACCATGCCAAAAGTGGTCCTGCCTTGCAACTCG
>DATBRP010000201.1:0-8633 GCA_036560245.1 Hyphomicrobium sp. | reverse complement strand
AGGGCACGTGCGCGTGGTCGGCAAGATAGACGAAGTCGGCGGCTTTGAACCGCTCGGTGAGAACGCGCAGGACGGTGAGGCCGCCGAGACCTGAATCAAAGACGCCGATCATGGGCAAAGTGTTTGCGATGCCGGATCGCGGACGTCAACGGGCGGGTTGCCGGCTACTCCGCCGCGGCGGAGGGGGAAGCACTCGGCGCCTTGTCGGCATCGTGCTCTTTCAAGCTCTGCAGCGTCGGCATCGATACGGTGTTGTAACCGCAGTCGACGAAGTGGACTTCGCCCGTGACAGCGCCCGATAGCGGGGAGAGCAGATACAGCGCCGAGCCGCCGACGTCGTCGAGGGTCGGCGTGCGCTGCAGCGGCGAGTTATCGCGCTGGAAATTGAAGATGACGCGCGCATCCGAAACACCCGCCCCGGAAAGCGTGCGCATAGGTCCGGCGGACAGCGCGTTGACGCGGATGCCCTGCGGTCCAAGGTCGGCGGCGAGGTAGCGAACGGAGGCTTCGAGTGCGGCCTTTGCCACGCCCATGACGTTGTAGGACGGCACCCAGCGAGTGGATCCGCCATAGGAGAGTGTGATCAATGAGCCGCCATTCGGCATCAGCGCCGCGGCGCGCTTCGCTATCTCGGTAAAGGAGAAGCACGAGATCACCATCGAGTTGATGAAATTCTCGCGCGTGGTGTCGGCGTAGCGTCCGGCAAGCTCCTTCGGATCGGAATACGCCAGCGCGTGAACGACGAAATCGAGGCCGCCCCATTCCTGCTTGATGCGATTGAAGACGTTGTCGACGCTGGGAAGATCGAGAACGTTGCATTCCTCGATGATTTTCGCGCCGAGAGACTGGGCGAGCGGAGCTGCGCGGCGGCCGAAAGCGCCACCTTGGTACGTAAACGCCAGTTCGGCGCCCTGTCCTGCGAGCACGCGGGCAATTCCCCAAGCGATCGAACGGTCGTTGGCAACGCCCATCACGAGACCGCGTTTACCCGCCATGAGGGGGCCCGGCTTAGCGATATCGATGTCGGTCATAGGGAGCCTCGCTTTGTCACCAAAAGCACGTCCGCGCACGTCGAACCAGCCGCTGCCGCGCTTATAAACTCTCATACTCATAAACCGTTTGCCGCTCCACGATGCCGGGTAAAGCCCCGGACCGCGCCATCACTCAAGCATTGTACCTGCTGAAGATGAGAGTGGCATTGGTTCCACCGAAACCGAAGCTGTTCGACATCACACAGTTAAGCTCGGCGTTGTCGATGCGACTAAGGACGATCGGCATATCGGCGAAAGCCGGGTCCAATTCGTCGATATTAGCGCTTTCGCAGATAAAACCGTTATTCATCATAAGAAGCGAGAAGATCGCCTCCTGCACGCCAATGGCGCCGAGGGAATGGCCGGTGAGCGATTTGGTCGCAGAGATGGGCGGCGCGTTGCTGCCGAAGACGGCCCGGATCGCCTCGATCTCCTTCGCGTCGCCGACCTGCGTGCTGGTGCCGTGCGGATTGATGTAGTCGATTTTGGGAAGGCCTTTGCCGTCGAAACCCTTGAGAGCCAAACGCATGCAGCGTTCAGCACCTTCGCCCGACGGCGCAACCATGTCGTAGCCGTCCGAGGTTGCGGCATAGCCCGTAACTTCGCCATAGATTTTGGCGCCACGCGCCTTGGCGTGTTCGAGCTCTTCGAGCACGACAACGCCGGCGCCGCCCGCGATCACGAAGCCGTCGCGATTCTTGTCGTAGGCGCGGCTTGCTTTTTCCGGTGTGTCGTTGAAGTGGGTCGACATGGCCCCCATCGCGTCGAAGAGGTTCGACAGCGTCCAGTCGAGTTCTTCGCAGCCGCCGGCCAGCATCACATCCTGCTTGCCCCACTGGATGAGTTCCGTGGCGTTGCCGATGCAGTGTGCGCTCGTCGCGCAGGCCGAAGCGATCGAATAATTGACGCCCTTGATCTGAAAGGCCGTCGCCAGCGCCGCCGATGGCCCCGAGCACATGCCCTTCGGCACTTCGAAGGGGCCGATTTTTTTCGGGCTGCCGGTTTCGAGCGTTGTTTCCGCGGCTTCCACGATGGCGCGAGTCGATGGGCCGCCGGAGCCGAGAATGACGCCGGTGCGTTCGTTGACGACGGTCGTCGGCTCGAGTCCCGCATCGCGGATCGCCTGATCCATCGCGATCCAGTTCCAGCCGACGCCGGGATTCATAAAGCGCCGGGGTTTTCTCGGAACCATGCTCTCCCATTCGAGATGGGGGGCGCCATGCACCTGACATTTGAAGCCGAGGTCCACGTACTTCTCGGCGCGCGAAATACCCGGCTTCGCTTCTCTCAGCGAAGCAAGCACTTCCTGAGTGTTATTTCCGATCGAGGAAACAACGCCCATTCCAGTCACAACAACGCGCCGCATGCGCTCCTTGTCTCCTGCGATTTATGCGTAGCCCGCGAGGTCATCGGGGTCGTGCGCAACGCTTAAGTGCCTTCGCTCGTTTTGAGTAGGACCCTCAAGTCCTTGGCTGTGTATATCACCTCGCCGTCAGCTTTAAGGACGCCGTCGGCTTCGGCCAGCTTCAACTTTCGTGCGATGACCCGTTTCACGTCGATGACATATTCGAGAAGTTTGACGTCAGGCGTCACTTCCCGCGTGAATTTGACCTCGCCGACGCCCGAGGCGCGACCCTGTCCCGTCAGCCCGAGCCAGCCCAGGAAAAATCCGGTGAGCTGCCATAAGGCGTCGAGCCCAAGGCATCCGGGCATCACCGGATCGCCCTTGAAGTGACACGCGAAGAGCCAGTCCAGGCGATCATTGCCCGCGACCTTGAGTTCAGCCACGATCTGACCTTTGCCGTGAGCGCCGCCTGTCTCGGAAATCGCAGCTATCCGGTCGACCATCAGCATCGGCGGCAGCGGAAGCTGAGCATTTCCGGGACCGAAAAGCTCGCCGCGCGCACAGGCCAAAAGATCGTCAAATTCATAACTCGAACGGCGTTCCGCCATGTAATCCCTCGTCTCGCGGCCGATCACGTGAAGTCTGCCCGAATACTCTCCGCGTCGACCACACGTCAGCGGCCTCCTAACACACCCCTGGCGTAACGCCTAGCATAGCCCATCCCAGCCTTGTAATGGCCGGTTCTGGCCGCAAATACTGGATTCTTGTCGCAAGTTGCGGGTTTTCCAGCATCCGATTATACTTGGTCGATTGGAATGCGTTGCGCCATCGTGGAAGTGCATGGTTGCAACGTGGGAACATCAACACGGTTGTTCAAACTGAAATGTCTGAGAAATTGCCGCTCCAACCGGAAACCAAGCTAACGGCTACGATACCGGATGTGCTGCGGCAGGCGGGGTTGCGTCCAACCCGGCAGCGCTTGACCCTCGGTCGTCTGCTGTTCGGGGCGGGTGATCGGCATGTGACGGCGGAGCAGTTGCACGCTGAAGTCGCAGCTCTCGGAGAGCACGTCTCTTTGGCGACCGTTTACAATACGCTGCATCAGTTCAAGCGGGCCGGCCTTGTCCGCGAGTTGGCGATCGAGGGCTCGAAGGCCTACTTCGATACCAACACGTCGAATCACAATCATTTCCTGCTCGAGAGCAACGGCGAGCTGATGGATATTCCGGGTGACGCCATCCGCGTCGAGGGTTTGCCGACACCCCCGGACGGTATGAAGATCACGCACGTGGACGTGGTCGTGCGCCTGTCGAAGAGCCGGTAACGCGCGGCTGTCCCGGCTTTTTGGCTGCGAGGTTTGCTACTTGATCGTCTCGCCCTCGTAGACGCCCCAGAGCTTTTTCTGCTCGATATAGCCGCTGTAATCATCGACCGTGACGCGGCACCAGCGACCGTCGCAGGTGTGGAGGTCAGCGATAACGCCGGCCTCGACGTTTGCGACGACGTGCGAACGTTCGCTATCGCTCGATCTGATGGGGACGACCGGGGGCGGTTTGCCGGCTTTGCGCTCCCAGGGGAGGACGAGGCCGGTTCTGCGGCCCGACAGGAACGATTGCAGGACCCAGCCCGTCACCCCTTCGGCATCGCGAACCTGCCGCCACCCTTCGAATTCCTTGACGATCTCGAGCGGCAGTCCGGCGCGGCGGTAAACCCAGCCCGTCGGGTACTCGGTTCCTGGGCCGTTTCTGAGGTTTACGCGGTCGGACTTGAGGCTGACGAAGCGGGGTACAGGCAACCCGCTGCCGACGGGTGTCGAAGTCTCGCCGGTCTCGGCTCCTACCGGCGCGAACGCCGCAGCGGATACGGCCACGGCGTAGGCGAGGAGCACCAAGAACAGGCGAATGCGCCTCTCTGGAGGGATGCGTTTGAAGTTTGAGGAAAATGATGCGGTCATCTGAAGCGTTTCGCGAGCTTCTATCAGGTGGGTGGTGGCGAGAGAGACGAAAGGTCGTCGTGACTGTTTATAGTGAAACAGCACTTTGTCTTCGCAAAGGCCATCTGATAGACACGGGACCGCACTTTCTCAAGCGGACGCGTCCGGAAGATCGGCCGCGCCGCCTTTGTGCAACGGGAAGCGAATGCCAGCGCCACAGAAGAAACCGGTTGTCGTCGTTACACGCAAGCTCCCTGACGTGGTCGAGACGCGAATGTGCGAGTTGTTCGACACGCGGCTCAACGTCGAGGATAAACCGCTGAGCCAGGCGCAGCTCGTCGAAGCCGTGAAGACGGCTGACGTTCTTGTGCCGACGGTCACGGATCGCATCGACCGCGCCGTACTGACGCAGGCCGGACCGCGTCTCAGGCTCATCGCCAACTTCGGCACCGGTGTTGACAACGTCGATCTCGATACGGCGCGCAACCGCGGCATCCTGGTGACCAACACGCCGGGCGTGCTGACGGAAGACACCGCCGACATGACGATGGCGCTGATCCTCGCCGTGCCGCGCCGGCTCGCCGAGGGCGCCGCTTACATGCGCGATCCGGCGACGAAATGGTCGGGCTGGTCGCCGACGTGGATGCTCGGAAATCGAATTTACGGCAAGCGGCTCGGCATCATCGGCATGGGCCGCATCGGTCAGGCCGTGGCGCGGCGCGCTAAGGCCTTCGGTTTGCAGATCCACTATCACAATCGCCGCCGCCTCTCTGAAGATATCGAGCAGGAGTTCGAAGCGACGTTCTGGGAAAGCCTCGACCAGATGCTGACGCGCGTCGATATCGTGTCGGTCAATTGCCCGCACACGCCGGCGACGTATCATCTGCTTTCGGCGCGACGCCTGAAGCTGCTGAAGCCTTCCGCCTATATCGTCAACACGGCGCGCGGCGAGGTCGTCGACGAGAACGAACTGGCGCGACTATTGGAAACCGGTGCGGTGGCGGGCGCTGGCCTCGACGTCTTCGAGCACGAACCTGCGGTCAATCCGCGGCTTCTCGCGTCGGATCGCGTCATCGCCTTGCCGCACATGAGCTCGGCGACGATCGAGGGCCGCGTCGACATGGGCGAAAAGGTCATCATCAATATCAAGGCATTTTCGGACGGCCACGCGCCGCCGGATCGCGTGCATCTCGCGATGCTTTGATGCGCCTCGTTCCGTTACGCCTAGTCGTTGAGCACCGGCGTTTCATTCCAGAGTTTCAAGGCTACAGCGACATAGTAGGTGAAGGTCGCGATGTATCCCGCCGCCAGCCATGCGAGTTCGCTGCGCGATAATGGGGTGAGTTTTATCGTCGTGCCTGACGTCATGCTGAAAACGGCCGGCGCGATGATCAGGAACAGCGCCATCAGCAGATAGTCGCCGAACACCGCCGCAAGCCCGATACCGGCGCAGAGCATAAATGCTTGCACGATACGCGCGACGCCGGGCGCGATGGGCGACGTCAAGGCTTGCAGCACCCGGCCGCCGTCGAGAGGCAAAATCGGGAGCAGGTTGAAACCATTGAGCATGGCGCTCACCAACGCCAGATCGGCGAGGAACGGGTCGTCGTTTTGAAAACTCAGCAGCGCGAAGATGCTTGTCGTCAGGATGCTGAAACCCGGACCCATCAGCGCTACGGCCCCGCGTGTTATTTCGCTCGTTCCCAGGCTCTCGCCAACCGCGACGCCGCCGAAGAACGGCACGAAATAAATGCCGCGAACCGGAATGCCTGCCCACCGCATGGCGATGACGTGCCCGAGTTCATGCAAGAGAATGATCAGCAAAAGGCTTGCGGCAACCGAGCCGCCGAAAAGCGCGAAAAAACTCGCGAAGGTCAATGCGCCGGTGATCACCGCGTTTTTGACTTGGTCGGCCACCGTGCGTTCGCCGGTTCCAGCGCGAACCTCGGCGGTGCGTTTCAGGCTCTGCGCTCCGCGAAGCACCGTCAGCGGCATGATCAGCCGCGTTGTGAATTTCGTATGTGTCAGCTCGCAGCTGTTCGTGATCGTCGACTGCTGGCCGTCGCCGACGACTGCGACTGCACCGACGTAGTCTTCGCCCAGCCGGTAGACCGGATCGCATTCGTCCATTAGCAGGCGGAGCTTGATGGCTTCGCCAGGCCTTTCATCGAGGATCTGATAAGCAAACGGCAGCAGGCGGTCGCCGAAGCGGCAAACGCCTGAGAAGACACCGGGCCGCAAAGGGTCGGGCTCGGTGTCGAGTTCCATCGGCGGTGTGCTTTCAAGGGTAATCTTGTGCGCCGATACGACGGCCCAGCAAATCTCCTTCGGGGCATTGACCTCGCTCGAGAGCACATAGATGCGGCGCTCGATCCCAGCGATGACATCGATCGGAACGCGCAGCAGCTCTTTGACGATGAACGCGAGATTCCAGAATAGCGGCAGCACGCGCATCTCCTGCGGTTCGTGTCGCCAGCAATCTTTGCACGGAATTTGGGAGGTAGGCGAGCTTGCTTTGGTGGGTTCGTGAAGAGGATTTATTCAGCGGCGCAGGCGCGCCCGCCGGCCGACCGATGGATCGAAAGATCGGTGATCGTCGCGGCGTTGCCGGACAGCGGATTTTCCGGGTCCCAGGCGATCGACACGACTTCGAACCGGCTCGCCAGCGCGTCGTAAATGAGAAGCCGGCCAGCGAGGCTTTCGCCGATGCCGAGGATCTCCTTGGCGACCTCGGTTGCTTGCAGGGTGCCGATGACGCCCGCCACCGGCCCGAGCACGCCAACCTCGGAACAGTTGGCGACGAGGCCTTGGGGAGGCGCTTCCGGAAATATGCAGCGCAACGTCGGATAGGGTGTCCCGGCTGCATCTTTTTCGTGCGGCTTGAACAGCGAGACATAGCCGTCGAACGATCCGAGCGCCGCATAAGCGAGCGGCCGCTTTGCCAGATAACAGGCGTCGGAGACGAGATAGCGGGTGGCAAAATTGTCGGAACCGTCGGCGACGATGTCGTAGCGGGAGATGAGATCGAGCGCGTTCGTCGCGTCGAGGCGTTCGGTGTGCGTCTCGACATTCACGAGCGGATTGACACGCAGGATCGCATCGCGGGCGCTGTCAACTTTCAGGCGATCAACGTCGGGCGTACCGTGCGCGACTTGGCGCTGCAGATTATCAAGCGATACGGCGTCATCGTCGATGATGCCGATGGTGCCGATGCCTGCCGCCGCCAGATACAGCATAAGCGGTGAGCCAAGGCCGCCGGCGCCGATAACGAGCACGCGTGCGGCCTTGAGTTTCTGTTGGCCGGGCGCGCCGACGTCGCGCAGCACGAGGTGGCGCTTGTAGCGCTGCACCTCCTCGGCTGTGAGTGTCGTCATACCTGCCTCTATATGTTTAGCTCTTGGGCTGTGGTTCGACGAAGAGTTCGCTCGACAGGTAACGTTCGGCCGATGACGGCGCGATCGTGACGATGGTCTTGCCGGCGTATTCAGGTCTTTCCGCCACGGCGATTGCAGCCGCGACGTTGGCGCCGGTCGAAATTCCACCCGGTATGCCTTCGACCTTGGCGAGGGTGCGCGCCATGTCGAGCGAGGTTTCGCTCGACACCGTCACGACCTCGTCGATCAGATCGGTTTCGAGGTTTACCGGGATGAATCCGGCGCCGAGGCCCTGGATTTTGTGCGGGCCTTTGGGATGTCCGGAAATGACGGCGCTTGTCGTCGGCTCGACCGCAATAATCTTCAAGCCGGGAATGCGCTTTTTCAATACGCGGCCGCAGCCCGTCAATGTGCCGCCGGTGCCAACGCCGATGACCAGAGCATCGACCTTGCCCTTCGTGTCATTGTAGATTTCTTCGGCGGTCGTCTTTTCGTGGACGAGAGGATTTGCGGGGTTGTCGAATTGACCCGGAATTACGGCATCGGGAAGCGATTTTTTTATTTCTTCGGCACGGGCCAACGCGACCGGCATGCCACCGGGGCCCGGGGTCAGTTCCAATTCAGCGCCGAGATGGGTGAGGATTTTGCGACGTTCAAGCGACATCGTGTCCGGCATCACGAGGATCAGGCGGTAGCCGCGGGCCGCCGCAACGAAGGCGAGACCGATGCCGGTATTTCCGGAGGTTGGTTCGATCAGAACGGTCCTGCCGGGCTTGATGCGCCCTTCGGATTCGAGCACGTCGATCATTGCGACGCCGATGCGATCCTTGACCGACGACAGGGGATTGAAGAATTCGAGCTTCAGCAGAATGTCGGCTTTGACTTTGGCGGCCGCCGCTATTCTCGAGAGGCGCACCAGCGGAGTGTGCCCGATCGTTTCGGCAATGCTG
>DATBRP010000200.1:0-4682 GCA_036560245.1 Hyphomicrobium sp. | reverse complement strand
TGTCAATGGACGTGCTGGCGCGCACGCCTTCACGCAGCGACGTGCGCGTGTGCCGTCACATAGGGACTGACCTCAACGAGAATAAGAGGCGTTCTCTCCGCGCACGGACGTCTTCGCACCGAAGCGGCGAGATCGTTGGCGAGAGCGGTCAATCCTAGCGGCTCAAAGCCAAGACAAGCGCGCGCGGATTGTTGCCGTTCTCGGTGATGTAGTTTTGAAACAGGTCGTTGAGAAACGACGTCATCCAGAAGCCGACGACCTGGGCATCACGAACTTTGTATCCCGAGCCCTTCTTCACCACGAGCCAGCGGACGTCATAGCTTTCCCCGGAACGCAGTGTGATGCGGGCATCGACATTCGTGCCGCCGGCATCGCCGGGGCCCTGGCCGACAACCGTCGCGCTTGCGACCGGATATTGCGGAGCCGTCTTGGCGGCATACTTGGCGATGAAGTTGATCATGCCGGCGTAGTAGGTCGGCCGCTCGGCTTTCGGCAGCGAGCGGAGGTGAGGGCCAAGCGCGGTCAAGCCGATGCCGGGCACATCCATGTGCTGGCGCAAGACATTGCTGAAAGCCACCACGCCGCCGGTGCGTTGCGCAGCGAGCAACTCGTTTTGTACGCGCTGCATATATACAGCCGGCGATTCCGCCCGCGCACCGCCTGCCGTCAGTCCGGCAAAGCAAGCGAGCAAGGCAAGCAGCCAGCACGCGGATCGCGCCCGTGTCCAAATCGTCATCTGCGTGTCTAACCCTCGCATACGTCGCCCCTTGTCAGTTCTTCTTTGCACAAGTCACTTAAAAGGGGCTGTGCAACTCGTCGATTGACCGCACAAATCACCCCCACCGCGGTAGAGAAGCAACAATCTCGTCAAAACGATGCCAATTAGACGGCCGTAGTGACGAGATTACCGTCACTTTTGCTGCCGCCCGATGGGCTGTGGATGTCGTAGAGCCGGTTTGCCGGAATGCGGGGTACACCCAGAACGCTGCATAATTCGAGGATTTCGGGCTCGCCGATGCTTTCCGCGACCATCAAAATGACGCTGCGGCGGCGGTCCGGATGCACCAGAACGGCTTCGTGGCGGACGCCTGAAAGGGAACTTCTCAGATGGAGTGCGACGCCCTCGTAAGTTGCAAGAGGCATGCGCCACCCGTTCTCGGAGAACGGGGTCTCGTCGACGACGTTGACTTCGCCGTCGCGGATATCGACGAAGCGATGGCAAACCAGGGCCATGAAGATATTGCGCAGCGGCCAGCATACGAGGCCAGCCCAGAAGGCTAGAGCGATCGCGAGTTCGAGCGTGACCATCGGTTGCGAGGCAAGCGCTTCACGAATTTCCGAGGATGTCAGGGCGTATACCGCCAGTGCGATCTGAGGCACGACGATCAAGGCGGCGAGCGCCGTCATCAGCATCAGTCCAGGCAGTTTTTGGAGCTTGGGATTGCTTTGCTTCAGCGTGATCGGCAGCTGATACTGACCGTTGGAAACCTCAACGAACTCATAGTTCTGCCGCTGCATTTGGATCACCTGCGCCGGGCTTCGAAGGCCCTGGGCTGAACGTTATGCCGGGCTTTGCTAAAACGTGGTTAAGCGGCGTCCCGTATTTTGGCCCGGCGGAGAAGAGTTGCTTCAGGCAATAACGCTTGACATATAAACATATCTTTATATCTTATGGCGCATGTCGTCGGCATCGGAGCTCAAAACATCGGATTTGGTCGCGGCGCTGAAGGCTGCCGCCGAGCCGACGCGCCTACGTATTCTGCTGCTGCTCGCCGGCGGCGAACTCAATGTCAAAGATCTGACGCTGATCCTCGGTCAAAGCCAACCACGCATTAGTCGCCACCTGAGACTGCTTTGCGAAGCGGGGTTGATCGAGCGTTTTCGTGAAGGCAGCTGGGTCTATTTCCATATTTCCGACCGGCAGACGGGCGGCCGCTTGGCTCTACGGCTTGTGGCGGACGTCGATCCGGCGGAGCCGGCCGTCAGGCTCGATCGCGAGCGGGCCGATGCGCTGAAACGCGAGCGCGAGGCGGCGGCGCAAAGCTTCTTCGAGAAGCACGCGGCCGACTGGGATCGCATCCGCACCCTGCACGTCGCCGAGCGCGAAGTGGAAGCGGCGATGCGCGAAGCGCTTGGAAGCGGTCCGTTTCATTTTCTCGTCGATCTCGGAACCGGTACCGGACGCACGCTTGAACTTTTTGCCGACCGCTTCGAACGTGGTCTCGGCATCGACGTCAACCAGGCGATGCTGGCCTATGCGCGCGCCAAGCTCAAAACAAATGGATGTGCGCACGCGCAGGTGCGGCACGGCGACATTTATGCGTTGTCGCTTGGCGACAGGCAGGCCGACGCCATCGTCATGCATCAGATTCTGCATTTTCTCTCCGATCCCTCGCTCGCGATCCGCGAAGCGGCGCGCGTGCTGATGCCGGGCGGCAAGCTGCTGATCGTCGACTTCGCGCCGCACGAACTTGAATTCCTGCGCGTTCGCGAAGCTCACGAGCGCTTGGGATTCACGCACGATCAGATTAAAGGCTGGCTCAAGGACGCGGGGCTCGTTCCCAAGGCCGTGCGCGATCTCACGCATAAGCCGGACGGCAACGAAGACATTCTAACGGTCACGCTTTGGCTCGCAGAACGCCCTCACGATACGTTTGCAAAAACGACAAGGCGCGCGGCGACCACGGACACTCTCGAGGAGGCCCGCTAATGGCACTGGGCAACGAACGCAAAAGCAAGCTGCTCGGCGCGGGCGACATCGTCGTCAGCTTCGAGTTCTTTCCGCCGAAGACCGAAAAGATGGAAGAGACGCTGTGGTCTTCCATTTCGCGGTTGGCGCCGCTGCAGCCGGAATTCGTTTCGGTTACGTATGGTGCGGGCGGCTCGACGCGTGAGCGCACGCACGCAACCGTCACGCGTCTTTTGCGCGAAACGGAATTGAAGCCCGCCGCGCATTTGACTTGCGTCGATGCGACGAAGGAAGAGGTCGACGCCGTCGCGCAGGGCTATTGGGATGAGGGCGTTCGCCATATCGTGGCGCTTCGCGGCGATCCCGTGCAAGGTGCCGGGACGCAATATCAGCCGCATCCCGGCGGCTATAAGAACGCCGCCGACCTCGTTGCCGGGTTGAAGCGGATCGGCAACTTCGAGATTTCGGTCGCGGGCTACCCGGAGAAGCATCCCGAGAGCGTGTCGTCGGAAGCCGACATCGACAATCTGAAGGCCAAGGTCGACGCCGGCGCGGACCGCATCATTACCCAGTTCGGCTTCGATAACGCGCATTTCCTGCGCTATCTCGAGAAGGCGCGCGCGGCCGGCATCTGGGTGCCGATCTCGCCTGGCATCGTTCCGATCCACAATTTCAATCAGGTCGCGAACTTTGCCAAGCGTGCAGGCGCCACCGTTCCGTCATGGATGGCGCGCCGCTTCGAAGGTCTGGAAGATGACAGCGCGACGACACATCTCGTTGCCGCTGCCGTCGCGACCGAGCAAGTGATGGGCTTGGTCGATGAAGGCATCAAGAAGTTTCACTTCTACACTTTGAATCGCGCCGATCTCGTTTACGCCATCTGCCATCTGTTGGGGCTGCGTGCGGCGAAGACGGTGAAAGCCAACGCCGATGCGGCGTGATCCGGTTTTGAATGAATGCGAGGCGAGACATGAGACGTAAACCGAGTTGGGCCGCGTTTGAGAAAGCCGCGAGCGAGCGCATCCTGATTATCGACGGCGCAATGGGCACGATGATCCAGCGCCATAAGCTCGGCGAGGATCATTATCGCGGCGAGCGATTTGCCGATCATTCTAAGGATGTGAAAGGCAACAATGATCTTCTGGTGCTGACGCAGCCGAAGATCATCGAGGGTATTCACGGCGAGTACCTCGCTGCCGGCGCCGACATCATCGAGACGAATACGTTCAATGCGCAACGCATCTCGATGGCCGATTATCACATGGAAGATTTTTCCTACGAGATGAACGTCGAGGCGGCGAAGCTGGCGCGCCGCGCCGCTGATGCGTGGACCGCAAAGACGCCGGACAAGCCACGCTTTGTTGCGGGTGCCGTCGGCCCGACGAACCGTACGGCATCGATTTCGCCTAAGGTCAGCGATCCGGGCTATCGCAACGTCAACTTCGACGAACTGCGCGACGCCTACAAGGAGCAGGTGCGCGGATTGATCGACGGCGGCGCGGATATCATCCTGATCGAGACGATATTCGATACGCTGAATGCCAAGGCCGCGGGCTTTGCGACGCTCGAAGTATTCGAAGAGAAAGATCTCGAACTGCCGATCATGATTTCGGGCACGATTACCGATCGTTCGGGACGGACGCTCTCGGGGCAGACGGCGGAAGCCTTTTGGTATTCGATGCGGCATCTGAAGCCGTTTTCGATTGGCTTGAACTGCGCGCTCGGGGCGGAGTTGATGCGCCCGTACATCGCCGAATTGTCTCACGTCGCGGACGTGCGCATCTCGGCCTATCCGAACGCGGGTCTTCCGAACGCCATGGGCGAATACGACGAGAGCCCGGACGACATGGCCTGCAAGGTCGAACCTTGGCTCGCGGACGGACTGATCAACATCGTCGGCGGCTGCTGCGGATCGACGCCCGATCATATCGCGCACATCGCGGAGCATGCCAAAAGCCATAAGCCGCGTCAGCTTCCGAAGAACGAGCAGCGG
>DATBRP010000199.1:0-2055 GCA_036560245.1 Hyphomicrobium sp. | reverse complement strand
TCAGTTTTCTTTGCTTCTGCTCACGTATGCCAAGCAGCCGTTCAACTGCGTCAGCATGCGCTTTGCAAGCCTGATGAAGTGTGTTAACGACACCACGGTTTTGAGGCGTGGAAAGCACGCCGTCGGGACGGCGCGAAGCTGGGGACAACCCGGCATCACGTGACGTGAGAGCGGTGCCTCGGCGTAAGACTCACGCTACGGCGGCCAGAGAAAAAGACATGTGAAACGGGTGCGAGCCCCTATCCGAACAGGCTAAACTTCCCTTAAGTTGAAAACCTGGCATGCGGTTTCTAGCGGGTTCTGCAGAGCGAACAGCCGGGCCATCAAGGCGCGCTGATAAATAGAAAGACACGAGGATTGACGATGAGCGATGTTGCAGAACGCGTGAAGAAAATTGTCGTTGAGCATCTTGGCGTCGAGGCCGACAAGGTCACCGACAACGCCAGCTTCATCGACGACCTTGGCGCCGATAGCTTGGATACTGTTGAACTCGTGATGGCGTTTGAAGAAGAATTCGGCTGCGAGATTCCGGATGATGCCGCTGAGCACATCCTGACCGTCGGCGATGCCGTGAAATTTCTCGAGAAGAACGCTAGCGCGGCCTAAGGGCCCCTCGTTCATCCGCATTTGTCGGGCGCATCCGATGCGCCACTCGGATTGGATCAGAAGGGGGCTGGGTAACCGGCCCCCTTCATGTGCCCAGTGCCGATCCCAAATCAATGCCAACCGCTAGACAAGAAAACCGCCATGCGCCGAGTCGTCATCACAGGAATGGGTCTTGTCACTCCCGTCGGCTGCGGCGTCGAGGCCGCTTGGTCGAACTTGCTGGCCGGACAGAGCGGCGCCCGGCGAGTCGAGGAATTCGAAGTTTCCGACATCACATGCCAGATCGCGAACTTCATCCCGCGTGGCGCCACGGCGGACGGCAAGTTCAATCCCGACGACTGGATGGAGCCGAAAGAGCAGCGCAAGGTCGATGACTTCATCATCTATGCCGTTTCCGCCGCCAGTCAGGCTATTGCGGATTCAGGCCTCAAATTCGAGACGACGGAAGCGCAAGAGCGCGCCGGCGTCCTGATCGGCTCCGGCATCGGTGGCCTTTCCGGCATCGCCGATACGTCGATCCTGTTGAAGGAAAAAGGTCCGCGCCGCGTTTCGCCGTTCTTCATTCCAGGGCGGTTGATCAACCTTGCCGGCGGCCACGTTTCGATCATGCACAAATTGCGTGGACCGAACAACGCCGTCGTGACTGCGTGCGCGACCGGCACGCACGCCATCGGCGACGCTGCGCGCATCATCGCGCTCGATGATGCCGACGTGATGGTGGCGGGCGGAACGGAAAGTCCGATTTGCAGAATTTCTATGGCGGGCTTCGCTGCGTGCCGCGCGCTCTCGACGAACTTCAACGATGCGCCGACGAAGGCTTCGCGTCCGTATGACAAGGATCGCGACGGGTTCGTCATGGGCGAGGGGGCCGGTATCGTCGTACTCGAAAGCTACGAGCACGCCAAAGCCCGCGGCGCCAAGATCTATGCCGAGGTGATCGGCTACGGCATGTCGGCGGACGCGTTTCACATCACGGCGCCGGCCGAAGACGGCGACGGCGGTTTTCGCTGCATGAAGATGGCGCTGGCTCGTGCCGGTGTCGCTCCGAGCGAGATCGACTACGTCAACGCTCACGGCACGTCGACGCCGATGGGCGACGAGATCGAACTCAAGGCTGTCGAACGTTTGTTCGGCAACACGGCAGGCAAACTGGCGATGTCATCGACGAAATCGGCGATCGGTCATCTGCTTGGTGCAGCCGGTGCGGTCGAAGCCGTTTTCTCGGCGCTCGCCATCCGCGATAACATTGCCCCGCCGACGCTCAATCTCGACAATCCGTCGGTCGAGACGGCCATCGATCTCGTCCCGCATACAGCCAAAAAGCGTGACATCAACATCGCGCTGTCGAACTCCTTTGGCTTTGGCGGCACCAATGCTTGCCTTGTCCTCCGCCGGGCTGCCTGAAGACCGTCAAGGCTCGCGTTTTCGCCACAATTTACGTTGAGCGTC
>DATBRP010000198.1:0-10070 GCA_036560245.1 Hyphomicrobium sp. | reverse complement strand
TCTTCGATCTTCGTCACCAAACTCGGCAGGTAGCGTTCGCTTTCGGCAAGCGCCAACGCACACGTCGGAAGTGCGACGCAGGCCATGCTGCTTCGGCGCAGGCCCGACGACGTCGTGAGAGAAACGTTGTGTGCCTCGAGGATCTGCTCGATCTTCGCCTTCGAACGCGCGCTGGCATTCGCGAAAATGAGGTTCTGGTTTCCAGTCAGCACGAAATCGCAGATGTTGAGTTCGGCGATCTCGCGAATGGCCGAACGCAATCTATGCTCGCCCGTATCCTTGACCCGGCCGTTCTCCACGAAAAGCGTCAGGTGCCACTTTTTCTTATCCTCGCCCTGGCGCCAACCGATCGTCTCGCCTGTGCGCGTGAACCTGAACGGACGCGGCGCGCCGAGCTTATAGCCCACACGCTTTTCGACTTCTGCCCGGAAGGCATCCAATCCGCGATCTTCAATCGTATATTTCAAGCGAGCCCGGGCCCGGTTCGATCGATTTCCCCAATCGCGTTGTACGGTGAGGATTTTCTCCGCCAGGGTGACAACCTGATCGGTCCGGCAAAATCCTAAGACGTCGCCAAGGCGCGGAAACGTTTCCGGCGCGCCGTGGGTCATACCCATGCCGCCACCGACGGTAACGTTCCACCCGGCGAGTTTGCCGTTCTCGACGATGGCGATAAAACCGCAGTCGTGCGCGAAGACGTCGACATCGTTGTCGGGCGGCACTGCGAACACGAACTTGAATTTGCGCGGCAGGTAAGTCGGACCGTAGATCGGTTCGCTGTCGGCGGTCGTTGCTTCCTTGCCGACGATCCGATCGCCATCGAGCCAGATTTCGTGATAGGCGCCGGTCTTTGGCAACATGTGCTCGCTGGTTTCCTTGGCGAGGTCGTATGCCACTTTGTGGACGCTCGAAAGGTACGGATTGGCGACCGACATCACGCCCCGAGTGACGTCGCCGCAAGCTGCGATCGTGTCGAGGCAAGCGCCGTTAATCGCTCGCATGGTGCGCTGAAGATTAGACTTGATGACACCATGAAACTGGAATGTCGCGCGCGTCGTCATGCGCAACGAATGGTTCGCATAATTCATTGCGATGTCGTCGAGCTGCACCCACTGCGAGGCTTTGACGAGACCGCCGGGGATGCGCAGCCGGATCATGAAGGAATAGGCTTTGTCGAGCTTCTTCTTCGACCGCTCGCCGCGGACGTCACGGTCGTCCTGCATGTAGGAGCCGTGAAACTTGAGAAGCTGCGTATCCTCTTCCGCGATCGCGCCCGTCTCGACGTGTGTCAGCCCTTCGGCAATGGTGCCTCTGAGAAAGCGGCTTTTCTCTTTCAGAGCTTCGTTTTTTGAAGGTTTGTCGGTCATAACCGTCGTCCTTGTTGGACCTTCCGGTCCAGGCAATCTACATCTCGGGCAGCAGTGCGAAGGCCAGCGATCTTAGTAGACGTCGCGCTGATAGCGTCCGGCCTTCGTCAGCTCCTTGAGCTTGGCGCGGCCGGCGTCTTCATCGCCCTTGGCCGCCTCGGCAAGAATTTTGACGAGCATGGCATCGACGTCTTTCGCCATGCCTTTTTCATCGCCGCAGACGTAAAGATGGGCGCCATCCTGTATCCAGCTCGCGAGTTCGGCGCGACGCTCCCACAGGCGGTGCTGAACATAGATCTTTTCCGGCTGGTCGCGCGAGAACGCAACATCGATCTTCGTGAGATCGCCCGATTCCAGGTAGTCCAGCCACTCGAGCTGGTAGAGAAAATCGTTGGTGAAGTTGCGCTCGCCGAAGAACAGCCAGCTCTTGCCTTTCGCTCCCGTCGCGACGCGCTCCTCGATGAAGGCGCGATAGGGCGCGACACCCGTACCGGCGCCAATCATGATGATCGGCGTGTGCCCGTCCGGCGGCAGCCGGTAGTGCCGGTTCGCCTTGACGTAGATCCGTGCCGTCGATCCGACCTTGCGCCGCTCGCCAAGATACGTCGACGAGACGCCCTTCCGGGTCTTGCCGTGCGAATGCCAGCGCACCGCGCCGACCAGAAGATGCGCTTCACCGGGATGCGCCTTGAGGCTCGAAGCAACGGAATAGAGCCGCCCCGGCAGAGGCCGCAGCAGCTTGGTGAACTGCTCGGCGTTGAGTTTTTCCGGGTAGGTCTCGAAAAGATCGATGAGCTGCCGGTCGGCGGCGAACTTGGGATAGGCCTCGCCTTCGAGCAGCGCCTTGATGTCGGAGCGGCCCGTCAGCTTTGCATAATTCTCGACCACCGACCGCGACAGCGTCGTGATGTCGTAGGATTTCTGCAACTTGAGCAGCAGCGCTGCGTCGGACGCGAGCCCCACGGTTTTCAGAAGATCATCGACGAGGGCCGGATCGTTCTCCGGCACCAGGCCGATGGCGTCGCCCGGTTGATAGCTGAAGCCCGGATTATCGAATGCGAACTCGGCGTGCCACGTCTCGCGCGTCGATCCCGTACCGTTGAGATTGACGAGCGCCGAGATCTCGGCTTCGAGCGGATTTTCAGCCGTGAATTGCGGCTCGTCATCGTCGAGCGGAACTGCACCCGCGCTGAAATCGACATGCACGACTGTGCCGCTGCCGCTCGGCACGTCGGCCGGAGCAAGTTTCGCGAGCGACCCTTCCGTCCATTCCGCCGCCTGCTTGACGTAATCGAGATCGAGATCGACCCGGTCGGCGGCGCGCACGCCGCCCAGTTCTTCAAGGCGCGCATCGATGGCCTTACCGACGGCGCAGAATTGCACATAAGCCGTATCGCCCAGCGCCAGGACGGCAAAACGCACGCCGTCGATGCGCGGCGCCGCATCACTCATCAGCGCATTATAAAAGTCGACGGCGCGGCCTGGAGGATCACCCTCGCCCCACGTCGCGGCGTAAACAACGATGTTTTTGGATTTCGCGAGCAGGGCCAGATCGGCGTCCGCCATATCGAAAACCTTGGCATCGAGCCCGTGCTTCTGCGCTGCCTTCTTCGCCTTGTTGGCGAGAGTTTCGCAATTGCCGCTCTCGCTTGCGTAAAGGATGGTCAGGGGGACTCGCGGTTTCGCCGCGGGAAGTGCGGATGGCACGGCCCCGCCCGTCTGAGCCGCTTCGAAGCCCGCGAAGAAGCCGGCAAGCCAAGCACGCTGCTGCGGAGTTGTCCTAGCAACGACCTTGTTCAGCATATCGATGTCTTCCGGCAGAAACGGCGCGTTGCGCGGAAGCAGTGGGGTCGCGGTCACCGAAGGCTCTCCTCCTCAGGGCTTTGGCCGTTGATCGAAGTGCGCAGATAGCGTGCTTCAGACAACCGGAAAAGTCCCAAACCGGCTCGCCTTCCGGGCAGCGCCGGCCGTATTTCCAGAAACATCCGTTGGACGGTGGGGTTTTGATAATGGCTCAATGCTGATTAACACCGAGTCTCATGCCCACTCTATTAAACGTATTCTAAGGCGCTTTGGAAGATTTTTCTACTAACATGCGGCATTCCACCCCAAACATAAGAATAATATTCTAATACCTAATGAAAAAACTCAACATATTACCTCGAGCGGCCGAAATGCCGGCATCCGAACGCTACGTCAAAAAACCTCCGTGCCGATGCGAGCCTCCCTGTTGCCGATAGGAGCTTGGACCTTGAGGACGGAAAGCAGGATTCCTCATCCGCATCGTGCGTGCACTGCAGCGTTGCTCACACGCGGACGTGATCCGCTTTGATTTGAAAAGTTCCCGATAAGCGCTGATCTTAGCGACAACGCGGTGCGGCCTTGACTTTGATGGGCCGATCCGCAGATTGGGCTCGCACAACAAGTGTCTGCACCAATCGGGTGGGCCCTCGGCGGGGCTTGCAGAGATGGAAGCAGTTTACCGCTTTGGAGGAAACACCATGAAAGTTTGGACGAAGCCCGCAGTTCGCGAGCAGGAAGTTGGTCTCGAAGTCACGAGCTATCTGCCGGCCGAGATCGACCTTATCTAAGGTTTGATGTCTTCGGTCTCACGATCTTTGTGAGATGACGGCGCGGCGGTCGGTGGAACCCATCGGCCGCCGCAGCTCTTTCGCCTCGAAAATGCAAGCGCCCGCGGCTTCGGCGATCCGGCCGGCGCAATCACAATCGACCTTCGATGATCATAAAAGTGCTCGGGTCCGCCGCTGGGGGTGGATTCCCGCAGTGGAATTGCAATGGCTCGCAATCGGCCAAAGTGCGAGCCGGTGTGGCGGGATACAAAGCTAGGCTGCAATCGTCTCTCGCCGTCTCGCAGAACGGCGGCGATTGGGTATTGCTCAACGCCTCCCCCGACATTCGCCAGCAGATCAACGAAACGCCGGAACTGCATCCAAAAAAAACCGGCGCGCTCCGAAATTCACCCATCAAGGCCGTCGTCGTCACTAACGCCGACGTCGATCACATCACCGGCCTGATAAGCCTGCGTGAAGGCCAACCGTTTTCGATCTACGGATCGGATCGCGTGCTCGAAACACTCAATGCCAATTCGATCTTCAACGTCTGCGCGCCGGACAAGGTGCCGAGGATTACATTCGACCTCGATCAGCCGACCCGCCTCGAAGGCGCAGGCGTCGATCTTGGCCTGACAGTCGAAGCCTTTGCCGTACCCGGCAAGGTCGCGCTCTTTCTGGAAAAGGGCGATGCCGCTGGAAATTTCGGCAGCCGCGACGGCGATACGATCGGCCTCAAGGTCAGTGACACGAAAACCGGCGACGCCTTCTTCTACATTCCCGGCTGCGCCGAGGTCGACGCACCGCTCGCCGATCGCATTCGCGGCGCCGGCCTGATCTTCTTCGACGGCACGCTTTTCACGGACGACGAAATGGTGACCCAGGGCCTTTCCAACAAAACCGGGAAACGCATGGGGCACATCTCCGTCTCTGGTCCCAGCGGATCAGTCGCGGCGCTGAAGCCGCTCAATGTGAAACGCCGGATTTACATCCACATCAACAATTCCAACCCGATCCTGGACGAGAACTCAGAAGCACGTAGAGTTGTCGAAGCCGCTGGATGGGAAGTCAGCTTCGACGGCATGGAGGTCCGCCTATGAACCCTGTCAGCCTCGGAAAGAAAACGGTTGAGCTTCGCGGCAACGAGCCGCCGATGCCGGTGGCTGAATTCGAAGCCGCGATCCGCGCCGTCGGACCGGAGCGCTATCACGATCTGCACCCGTTTCATCACATGCTGCATGGCGGCAAGCTGAACAAAGGCCAAGTGCAGGCTTGGGCGCTCAATCGGTTCTGCTACCAGTCGGCCGTGCCGCGCAAGGACGCCGCCCTCGTCAGCCGCGCCTACGATCGCGAACTGCGTCGCGAGTGGACGCATCGCATTCTCGATCACGACGGGCTGCCCCCCGACGAACCGGGCGGCATCGAACGCTGGTTGGCTTTGACGGACGGCCTCGGACTTGATCGCGACTACGTCATCTCGCGTCGCGGCGCGCTGCCGGCGACGGTCTTCGCCGTCGAATCCTATGTCACGTTCGTGCGCGAGCAGCCGCTGACTGTTGCAGTTGCCTCGTCTCTCACCGAACTGTTCGCACCGAAGATTCACAAAGAACGAATCTCGGGCATGCTCGAGAATTACGATTTCATCGACGACAAGGTGATGGCCTATTTCAAGCGCCGGTTGACCCAGGCGCCGCGCGATGCCGATTTCGCCTTGCAGTACGTCTTGAAGAATGCCCGGACGCGTGAGGAGCAGGAGGCGTGCGTCGAAGCCGTTCGCTTCAAGTGCAACGTACTGTGGGTGCAGCTTGACGCGCTCTATCATGCTTACGTCGACGGGCACATTCCGCCCGGCGCATTCCGACCAGAGGCATGAGCATGAACGCCGAAACGCCGCGCACCCGCATTATGATCGTTCCGGAATCCAAGCCTGGACTTCCGCCGCATATCAAGCTGCGCCATGACGCCGGACGCGGCCGCTGGCATGTTCTGGCCCCCGAACGCGTGTTCGAACCAGACCCGATTGCTATCGAAATTTTGAAGCGCTGTGATGGCGCGACATCGGTCGAACAAATCGCCACCGATCTCGCAAAAGACTACAACGCGCCGCTGCAAGAGATCCTCACCGACACTATATCTATGCTGCAGGAACTTTCGGATAAAGGCGTCGTCAAAGCCTAGGAAATTCGGCCAGGAAATTCGAGATAAAACGGAGCTAACGTCATGAACGAAATCGCACCGTTGGAGCAGTTCTCCGAGGCCCCCGTGGTCGAAGCGTGCGCCCGTGCGCCGGTCGGACTGTTGGCCGAGTTGACCCATCGCTGTCCGCTGCAATGCCCCTACTGTTCGAATCCGCTTGAACTCGAACGCGTCAACGGTGAGTTGACCACGGCCGAGTGGCAAGACGTGATGCGCCAAGCCGCCGAACTTGGCATCCTGCAGATCCATCTTTCGGGCGGCGAGCCGACGGTTCGCCAGGATCTCGAAGACATCGTCGAGGTCGCGGCCAAGGCGGGCCTCTATACGAACCTCATCACCGCCGGGGTGACGCTGACGCGTGATCGTCTGAAGCGGCTGAAAGAACTTGGTCTCGATCACGTCCAGCTCTCGATCCAGGACGTCGACGATGCCAACGCCGAGAGAATCTCCTCCTACAAGAATGGCCTCGCCAAAAAGCGCGAAGTCGGCAAGTGGGTGCGCGAGTTCGACATGCCGTTGACGATCAACGCGCCGATCCATCGCCACAATATCGAGAACCTGCCGAACATCATCAACTTCGCCGTCGAGATGGGCGCTGGCCGCATCGAGGTCGCGAACATTCAGTATTACGCCTGGGCTTTGAAGAACCGCGCCAGCCTGATGCCGACGCGTGCCCAGGTTCTGAAGAGCGCCGAGATCGTCGAGGAAGCCAAAGAACGACTCAAAGGCGTCATGGTCTTCGATTTCGTCGTCCCCGATTACTACGCCAAGACGCCGAAACCGTGCATGGGCGGTTGGGGTCGTGGCGTTATGAACGTCACGCCGCAGGGACGCGTGCTCCCCTGCCATGCCGCCGAATCGCTCCCGGGTCTCGAATTCGATAACGTTAAGGATAGGCGCCTCGCCGACATCTGGCTCAACGGATCGGCCTTCGAGAAATATCGCGGCACGAGCTGGATGAAAGAACCCTGCCGGAGCTGCCCGCGTGCGGAAATCGACTTCGGCGGCTGCCGTTGTCAGGCGATGGCCTTTACCGGCGATGCGGCGAACACCGATCCGGCCTGTAAGTTCTCGCCCCATCATGCAGCCTTTGTTGCAGCGGCTGAGCGCGAAAGCGCGGAACCAACGCCTCCGGCATTCGTTTACCGTCGGATGAGCGCGGCCAAGGCAACCGCCGGGAAATAGGCGGGCCCGCTCGCAACTGCTGGTAATTTCATGCCGTACGAAGACGATCGGACTGTCGGCACATACCCAGTGGTGCGGCATTCTGTTCGCGTGGCGTTCAGAAAAAAAATGCCATTCTCGACGAGCTAAGTTATGACATGCGTGTTTGAACAACGCTGCTCAGGCGAAACGGGAAGGAAACTCAGGATGCGCAAGTGGGTTCTGGCGATCGCAATGATCGCTGCTGCTCCGATGGCGGCAATGGCTGCGGATGCGGATGCCGGCAAGACGGTTTTCAATAAGTGCAAGGCCTGCCACCAGGTCGATAAGAACGCCGTTGGACCGCACCTCGGTGGCGTCGTCGGCCGCAAAGCCGCGTCCGTCGCCGACTACAGCTATTCGGAAGCTCTGAAGAAGTCGGGCATCACGTGGGACGAAGCTAGCCTCAACAAGTGGCTGCAGGGACCGAGCAAGGATGTCCCGGGCACGAAGATGATCTTCGCCGGCATTCATGACGATACGGATCGCGCCAACCTGATCGCCTATCTCGCGACCTTGAAGGCACCGTGATCTATCGGTTCTAAGTGAAATTCAAAAAGCGCCGCGAAGAAGGGGTTCTTCGCGGCGCTTTTTTATTGTCCGCGTCCTGCATCACACGTCGAGAGGCTGAACGTCGCTCGCGTCGAGTTTCGCCAAGAGAGCGTCGAGCGAAACACCGCCGATCTTCAGATCGGGCGCGACGTCCTTGAGCGGGACGAGCACGAAGCCCCGTTCGGCGATCCGCGGATGCGGCACGATGAAATCCGGCTCGTCGATCTTCAGATCGCGATAGGTCAGAACATCGACATCGATATTGCGCGGCCCCCACCGGAGCGTCCGCACGCGGGCCATATCGTTCTCGACCGCCTGGCAGCGTTGCAGCAGTTCGCGCGGCGAGGCATCGGTCTTTATCGCGACGCACGCATTCACGAACCAATCCTGGTCGGTCACGCCCCACGGCGCGGTACGATAAAAACGGGACTGCGAAACGACGCTGACGACACCGTCCGCCGCCAAGCGCCGTATCGCCTCCTCGATATTGCCGACCCTGTCGCCGATGTTCGAGCCAAGCCCCAACGTCGCGTCAAATGCAGGACGCGCCTCGCGATCGGCTTCGGAAGAATCGGTAGCTTGCGACATCACGCCGACAGCTCAATCGTATTTTATGTAAGCAAACCTCTGGTCGCCGTGCGGCGTGCCTTCGAGCCCCTTGCCCTCCTTGCCGGGCTGCCAATGCACGACGTCCTCGATTTTCTTCGCCAGCTCGAGGTCCTTTGCCGTAATGCCCTTGGCCGTATGCGTGATCAGCCGCACCTCGACCCAAGCGTATGAGAGCGTCATATCGGGGTGATGCCACGCCGCTTCGGCAAGGTGTCCGATCGTATTGACGACCATCAGCGTGCCCTTCCAGCCCGCCGTCTTGTAGGTGCGACGAATCCAACCGTCCTCGAGCTTCCAAGCCGGTAGATTGGTCTGAAGCCAAGCCTTAACGTCTGCTTCAGCCATAGGTTTTTCGCGTTCCGCGCTCATCTTGCCCTATTACTCCTTTTGTCGGACAACTCGCGTCGAAACCCTACCGCCGCTGCCCCGGCCAACGCAAACCCAATGCGGCAGCGTGGATACCCCAAGTAAAAGGAACTGCACTGCGTGAGGCCTTCTTCCGCGATTTCGGCAACGATCCGCGTCACGGCACCAGCTCGCCTGCATCTCGGCTTTCTTGACCTGAACGGCGACCTCGGACGCCGTTTCGGCAGCATTGGCCTTGCTGTCGATCAACCCATGACCGAACTGACGCTGAGGCGCGCTCCCGAGCATTCGGCGCGTGGATTTGAAAGCGAGCGGACGCTGGCGCTTGTCCGAAAATTCGCAGGCGAGACGCCGGGCAGCGGCTACGCTGTCGACGTCCGCAGGGCCATTCCCGCGCACACCGGACTCGGCTCCGGCACCCAGCTCGCGCTCGCGGTCGGCGCGGCGATCGCCCGTATGGAGGGCCGCCACCTCTCCACCGCCGATCTCGCCGCACTCGGCGAACGCGGCGCAAGGTCCGGCATCGGCCTTGCTGCATTTGCATCCGGCGGGTTCATCGTCGATGGCGGCAAGGGGGCCGACGGCAGACCACCCCCCGTCACACTGCGCTCCGATTTTCCGGACGAATGGCGCGTAATGCTCATTTTCGACGAACGCCAAGCCGGCGTCTCGGGCGAAGCCGAGTTGACCGCATTCGCGGACCTTCCGGAATTTCCGCTAAGCGACGCGGCACATATCTGTCATCTCGTCTTGATGAAACTCGTGCCCGGATTGAAGGAAGGCGACATCGCCGCTTTCGGCTCGGCGACGACGGAAATTCAGGAGATTGTCGGCGCACACTTTGCAACCAAGCAGGGCGGAACCATGTGGACGAGCCCCGCCGTGGGACGGCTCGCATCTCGCATGCGCGAGCTTGGCGCAACCGGCATCGGACAGAGCTCGTGGGGGCCGACCGGCTTCGCATTTGTCGATGGCGCGGATGCAGCAGAACGCCTCTATCATTCTTTAATCGAAGACGCTAAAGCCGACGGTCTCAACATACTCGTTGCAAGAGGCCGCAACACCGGCGCCAGCATCGAAGCAGTGCAAAGCTAAAACCGAAAGAAACGGAGCTTGATAGACCAATGAGCGAGGCTACCCCTATTCTGCATATGCTCGCGCCGCAGAAGCACATGAGCCCATTCGACGTGAACATGGCAGCCGATGC
>DATBRP010000197.1:0-2139 GCA_036560245.1 Hyphomicrobium sp. | reverse complement strand
ACTACCGGCATGGCAGCCGCTGGTCGTTTAGCCGATTTAGGGAGTCGATGAAACGCCGGCCGGCAGAGACGGTTAGAAGCACGTTCCGTTATGGCAAACGTGCCGCAGAAGGCCGCCCCTACATGGAATTAGAGCAAGTCGAATTAGAGGAAATTGTAGGGGTCGATATCGACCGTGATCCGGACATCGCTCTTGAGTTTTGGAATCGCTCCCGCCCAGGCCCTGAGATAACCTTGCAGGTCGGCCTCGCGGGGGGCCTTGATGAGCAGACGCCAGCGATGCCGCCCGCGGACAACGGCGATAGGGGCTTCTGCCGGTCCTAGAACGGAGATCGCATCGGAAGCGGGGGCGCGCCGGGCGATATCTCGCGCCGTGACCTCGGTTAGAGCCTTGTCGCGGGCGGAGACGATGATCGCCGCCAGCCGGCCGTAAGGGGGTAACAGCCCTGATTGCCGGGTCTTCACTTCGTAATTCAGGAAAGCGTCGCGGTCGCCGGCGACGATGGCCTTCATCACCGGATGGTCGGGCGAATAGGTTTGCACGAGGCCGCGGCCGACGAAGCTCGTTCGGCCGGCACGCCCCGTAACCTGATGCAGGAGTTGAAACGTGCGCTCGGCAGCGCGCGGATCGGCACCATGCGCCAAGCCAAGATCGCCATCGATGACGCCGACGAGGGCAAGGCCCGGGAAGTTGTGGCCCTTGGCGACGATCTGCGTGCCGATGATGATGTCGAATTCGCGGGCTTCGATGCCGCGGATGATTTCGCGCATTTCGGCGAGGCCGGGGACGAGGTCGGACGACAGCAGCGCGACGCGTGCGTTGGGAAATCGTTCGGCGACTTCCTCCTGAACGCGCTCGACGCCCGGTCCGCAGGCGACGAGCGCTCCCGGCGCGGCGCACTTCGGGCACTTCTCCGGCAGCGATAGCGAGAACCCGCAGTGGTGACACGTGAGGCGCTTCTTGAAGCGATGCTCGACTAGCCAAGCCGTGCATTGCGGGCATTCGAGACGATGACCGCAAGAGCGGCACAACGTCAGCGGCGCGTAACCCCGACGATTGAGGAATAGGAGTGTCTGCTGGCCTTTTTCGAGTGTCTCGGTAACGGATGCGACGAGGCGCTGCGCCAGCCATTTGCCGGGTTCCAGCTTTTCGGACTTCAGATCGATCACTGAAACGTCCGGCATGGCCACGCCGGAGAAACGGCCGGGAAGAACGGCGTGACGATAGCGTCCGACGAGGGCGTTGACGTGGCTTTCGATCGACGGCGTCGCGGAGGCGAGCACGACCGGGAACTTGCCGAGATTGCCGCGCACCACGGCCATGTCGCGAGCCTGATAGTGAACGCGATCTTCCTGCTTGAACCCCTGGTCGTGTTCCTCGTCGATGATGATCAGGCCGAGTTGCACGAACGGCAGAAACAGCGCCGAGCGGGCGCCGACGACGCAGCGCACATCGCCGCGCGCCACGCCTTTCCAGATGCGGCCGCGTTCCGCCGGGCTCAACGCCGAGTGCCATTCGACCGGCGAGACGCCAAACCGGCGCGCGAAACGATCGAGAAACTGGCTGGTCAGCGCAATTTCGGGAAGCATGATGAGGGCTTGATCACCAGCTTCGATGGTGCGCGCGACGGCCTCGAAATAAACTTCCGTCTTGCCCGAGCCGGTGACGCCGTCGAGCAAAGTCACCGAGAAATTCCTGGCATCGACGGCGCTGACGAGCGTTGCGACGGCGCGTGTTTGTTCGGGCGTGAAGCCGGTCGTGGCGTGATGTGGCTCGGGACGTGGAAACACACGTTCGGGGATTGCGACTTCGACAAGCGTGCCGGCAGCGGCCAAGCCGTCGATCACTCCCGTTGAACAACTGGCGAGATGGGCGAGATCGGACTTGGCGCGGACGAGGCCATCCGCAGCCATATCCAGGACGCGCGTGCGTGCAGGAGTCATTTTCGGCGGCAACGGCGCGCCTTCGACGATGCGGACACCGAAGCGGTGTTTGGGCGGCTCGAAGGCGGCGTCGGCGCTCATCATCATGCGCGCCACCATGCCGAGCGGCGCCAACGTGTAGCGGGCCACCCATTCGGCGAAGCGCATCGAGGTTTCGGGCAACAGTGGTGCGTCGATGCGGCTCGTCAGAGGTTTG
>DATBRP010000196.1:0-5986 GCA_036560245.1 Hyphomicrobium sp. | reverse complement strand
ATCTCGCGTTGGAGCGGGAGTTGAACCGCGGTACCTCACCTGATTGGAGGACCTCTCGCGGCCGGCAGGGATCCCCAGGCGCGCCGATATCGCTGGCGGCCCGGCATGCTCCCATCCGCACGCACACCCCATGCTCGAGTGCGCGCCCTTGCAAGTCGCGGCGGGACGAGAGGGAGTATGCGGGAGGTTCAGAGGGCGGGGATAAGTTTTTTTGAACGGATCCCTTCCGGTCAAAGTTCGAGTTCAGATTGGTCGTCGCGCTCCTCGCGTGCGGCGGCCTTGAAACCGCGCTCCATGAGCGGAATTTGTGGTTTCTTGCCTGCGAACAATTCTTCGATTGTGAAAAGCTGGATCTTCGGCACTTTTCCGGTCGGACCATCGTAGAGACCGGCGCCAGCGGCTTCCTTTTTCATCGGCTCGGTGTGCGGCTCCAGAGAAATGTAAACGCCGATCTTCGCGCGTTCGCGATCAACCACCGCGATCAGCTCGCGAATGTCCTTGACTCCGACTCCGCCGCCTTTGACTGAAACTATGGCTTTCTCGACGGTCTTGGCGCCCGAGCGGAAGAAGATATGGCCATCAATGCCGCCGTCGGCGCCCTTCTTGCCGCCACCGAATGGCACTGCATCGACAAGCGATACGGCCCACCATTGAAATTGATATTTGTTGCGGTTCGAAAGATCGCGAGCACCTTCGAGGTCTTTGGGCGCTCCATGCACGTCGAACTTGATGCCGGGAAACGCATCCTTGAGGCGCTTCTCGATCAACGAGATCGCGAGATGAGTGACGTCGATGCCGATCCACCTCCGGCCAAGTTTTTCCGCCGCGTGGATCGTGGTGCCGCAACCGCAAAAGGGGTCAAGGACGAGATCACCGGGGTTGGAGGACGCGGAGAGGATGCGTTCGAGCAAGGCGACGGGCTTTTGTGTGGGGTACCCGAGGCGTTCTTGTGCTTGGGAATTGATGGGCGAGATGTCCGTCCAAACGGTCCCCATCGCGCCACCTTCCATTTCGCTTAGATATCTCTTCAGTCGTGGGCGGCGGGAAGTATCAAGAGTTCCATTGTCATGAGTCGGGTACCAAATCCGCTTTTCTGCATCGAGACGGGCCATTGTTTCGCGCTCATATCGCCAGCCCTTGGCAGGATATGGGAAGCCCCGCCACTCGTACATCATGTTCGGCCTAGGATTGGGACTTGTCATATTGTCGAGTTGATAGAGTCCACGCCCATCCTGATCGTCATTGTTGTACTTGTCGGCAATGTACTCCACGGAATGGGGTTCTTTTGGAGAATTCCACGTGAATTCTTTGGCTTTTGAATAGAAGAAAATGACGTCAGACACTTTGCTCCAGGTCTTGCTATCGCTATGGGTGGTCGTGCGTTTCCAAACAATCTCGTTCCTGTAATTGTCCCACCCGAACACCGCATCCATCAGCACCTTGAGATAATGACTCGCGGTCGGGTCGCAGTGCAGGTAGATCGACCCCGTCGGCTTCAGCACGCGATGCAGCTCCACCAGCCGCACAGCCATGTGCGTCAGGTACGCCATCATATCGTTGTCCTTGAGAAACGAACGCATGGCCCTGAGCATGTCGGCGACGTCGGAGTTCCGGCCGAACATCACCTCGTCGTAGGCTTTCTCCGCCACGTTGTTCCAATGCCACGTGTCCTCGAACGCCTCGATCTGCGCCTGGCTCTGATCGCCCGAGGGGCCGCGAAACAGCACGTTGTACGTGGCATTCGAGTTGAAGGGCGGGTCGAGATAAACGAGGTCGACGCTCTCGTCGCGAATGTGCTCGCGCAGAACTTCGAGATTGTCGCCGTAGTACAAGTGATTGCCCATGCCGCCCCCGCCGCACCACTATCTATTGGAGGCGCACAATCACCGCTTGACGCCAGGAAGGCAAGGCGTGCATTTTCAGGCAAATTGGGGGCAACGACTCGTGCGGGTCAATTCCTACAAAGAGGCCGTGCAATTAGCACGATGCGCTGGCGAGGACGCCGCGAACCGGCGTGTGCGTAAGGCTGGCCGGAAAGCCTGGTCAGCGGTCGATCACGACCATGCGGCGAATATCACTGAGAAGATTCTTACCGATCTCGGCTTTGACATTTCCGGTTGGGTGGCAATGGCCGGCGTGCCACGCAACGAGCCTCCCGAGCCCCAAGCGACCAGAAAGTCGAAGCGGCGTTCAAGGGCGACTGCCGTTCAGCTTAACTTCGCATTCGCTTAAGTCACACCTGACTCATCCCCCACCACTGCCCCCCACTCCACACACCCACCTCATCCCCCTCGCCGTTTTTTGGCTCGGCGAGCGCGACAAGGTCCGCGTACACCGCGCGTGTCGCGAGTGCTTCCAACCTGCCGCGCACGAGAACGTAGGGCTTCAACCCGCCGTCGGGGTCGGTGCGTTCGAAGCGCAGCGGGTGGTCGTTGTCGACTTTGACGATGTCGTCGACGTTGGTGCGGAAGGTCAGCGTCTGCGTTTCGCCGCTGCCTTCGACGGCCATCTCGACGGCGAGGAACGGCGCGTCCTCGACTTCGACGTCGATCTTTTCGGCGGGCGTCACGAGATAGGTGCGCCCGTCGTCGTCCTTGCGCAGGATCGATGCGAAGAGCTTGACGAGCGCGATGCGCCCGATCGGGCTTCCCTGATACAGCCATTGGCCGTCGCGGCGGATCTTCATGCCGATGTCGCCGCAATAGGGCGGGTTCCAGTTATCCACCGGCCGCACGCCTGCCATGCCGCTCTCCTCGACTGCACGCATTAGCGCATCGAGGCCGGAGGCCTGCGTATCGGAACCGTCGTTCATGTCTGCAATTTCACCAATTTGGCCGCATCCGTTGGCGCCGCGAACGAGCCGTCGAAATAGCGCCTTATCCTAACGTAACATTCACTTGACCCTATGAGGACCGGGCGGGATCGTCTAGGTTGATGCGCTGCCGGGAACGCCATGCCTCGGCCCTTTGTTTTCAATGACAAAAGTCTGCTGAGCGAGGCCTTCCTTCTATGAGCACCGTCGTCGAGACCCACACCGATATCGTGCCCCGGCTCGAAGCCGCCGCCGAGCGCGTGCAGCGCGCGCATAAGGCCGCCGCCACCGTCATCTTCGGTCAGGACGAGGTGATCGAACGTACGCTGATTACCATTCTCTCGGGCGGCCATGCGCTGCTGATCGGTGTGCCGGGTCTCGCCAAGACGCTGCTGGTCGAGACGCTTGGCAAGGTTCTGGGGCTCGATGCCAAGCGCATTCAGTTCACGCCGGACTTGATGCCGTCCGATATCATCGGTTCGGAAGTGCTGGAGGACGAGCCGGGCCGCGGCCGTTCGTTCCGCTTCATCAAGGGGCCGATCTTCACGCAGCTGCTGATGGCCGACGAAATCAACCGTGCGTCGCCAAAGACGCAGTCGGCGCTGCTGCAGGCGATGCAGGAGCATCACGTCACCGTCGCCGGACAACGGCACGATACGCCCGCGCCGTTCCACGTACTCGCGACGCAGAACCCGCTGGAGCAGGAAGGCACGTATCCGCTGCCCGAAGCGCAGCTCGACCGCTTCCTGCTGCAGATCGACGTCGGCTATCCCGATCTCAACGCCGAACGCAGAATGCTTTACGCGACGACCGGCACCGATACGGCGAAAGTCGAGCCAGTGATCTCGGCGCAGGATTTGATGGCGACGCAGCGCCTCGTCCGCCAGATCCCGGTGCCCGACAAAGTTGTTGAGGCGATTTTGAAGCTTGTGCGGTCGGCGCGGCCGGGCACCGGCAGCAATGCCGACACCGACCGTTTCATCGCCTGGGGTCCTGGCCCGCGCGCCAGCCAGGCGCTGATGCTCGCGGTTCGCGCCAAGGCGATGATCGACGGCCGCTTGGCGCCATCGGTCGACGACGTCATCGCGCTCGCCGAGCCGATCCTGAAACATCGCATGGCGTTGACGTTCGCGGCGCGCGCCGAGGGTGAGGATTTGACACGCATCATCGCACGCCTCGCAGCATCCGTGGAGTAACCGCGAATGGCGGGCCCACGAGGGCAACGAACCGGCGTCAGCAACGAAAGCCGTCATGTTCTGGGGCTCGAGCGCGAGGCCGTAGGTCTCGTCGACCGGATGCCGGAGCTGCTGATGGAAGCGGACCGTATCGCGTCGACCGTGGCGCAAGGCATTCACGGGCGGCGTCGCGCCGGGCCGGGTGAAACGTTCTGGCAGTTCCGCCAGTATCAGTCCGGCGAAAGCGCGCAGTTCGTCGATTGGCGGCGCTCCGCGAGTTCCGATCATCTTTATATTCGCGAGCGCGAGTGGGAAGCGGCGCACACGCTCTATCTTTGGCCGGACATTTCGCCGTCGATGAATTTTCAGAGCCACATCGCGCCGGTATCGAAGCGCGACCGCGTGCTGGTGCTGGCGCTCGCTGCCGCCGAACTTTTGGTGCGCGGCGGGGAACGCGTGGCGCTACTGGCGCAGATGTCGCCAACCGCGAGCCGCAACGCTGCGACGCGCATCGCCGAAACCATCGCCGCCAACTCCGGGTCAGAGCTGACGAACAAGAGCATGCCGCCGAAGGCTTCGCTCAACCGCTTTTCGGGATTGATCCTGTTCAGCGACTTCCTGGCGCCGGTGAATGCGATCCGCGAGCGCCTCGAGACCTACGCTGGGAACGGCGTTGCGGGGCATCTCGTGCAGGTCATCGATCCCGCAGAAGAGACGCTTCCCTATCATGGCCGCACCGAATTCCTCAGCCCGTCGGGCGATCAACGCTGGGTGGCGGATCGCGTCGAAGCCTTGCGTCCGAAATATCAGGCGCGCTTCGCGGCGCATCGTGCCGAGCTCGTCGAAATGGCGAAGCGGTTCGGGTGGTCGTTCCTGACGCATCACACGGACAGGCCGGCATCGGAGCCGCTGCTGTCATTGTTGATGCGGCTTGAAGGTTCGGCCAGCGGCTATCGCTGGATGGGTGCAAGCTCCGACGTCAAGGAGCGCGCCTCATGAGCTTCGGCCCCCTCGCTTTCCTGAACCCTTGGCTGCTCGCCGCGCTCGTGACGCTGCCCGTCATCTATTGGCTGTTGCGCGCCGTGCCGCCGCGGCCGACGCAGGTCGAATTTCCGCCGACGCGAATTCTGGTCGGCCTCGACAACGAAGAGAAGACGGCGGAGAAGACGCCGTGGTGGCTGACGCTCATTCGTTTGCTGGCCGCGACTCTCGTCATCATGGCGCTCGCCGAGCCCGTTCTCAATCCATCGCGTGATGCGACGCTCTCCGGCGAAGGTCCGGTGGTCGTGTTCGTCGACAACGGCTGGGCGGCGGCGTCGCGCTGGCCGCAACGCGTCAGCATGATCGATCGCATCATCGGCCAAGCCGAAAGCAAAGGCCGTCCCGTCATCGTTGCCGGAACGGCGGCGGCGAGCAAACTGCCGGTCTTGAAAATTCAGTCTCCCGCCGAAGCGCGAAGCACGGCGGCGGCGCTTTCGCCGGAACCGTTTGGGCCGGATCGGGAAGCGGCCGTGGCGGCGTTGAAGACGGCGCTCGATCAGGCAGGAGCCAAGAACCCAAGCATCATCTGGCTGCATGATGGGCTCGATCACGAATCGAAGGCCGGAGACGTCGCAAACAAGCTCGCCGCGCTCGCAGGTCACGGCACGTTCGCCGTGATCGACGAGGTCAAAGGGCAGGAAGCGCTCGGACTCGCGGCGCAACTCGGCGACAAGGGCAAGCTCGAAGCCCTGGTTCTGTCGCCCGGCGGACCGGCTCGCGAAGGCAGCGTCTATGCTTATTCGGCGCGCGGTGAACGGCTTGGCGAAGCGGCGTTCAAGCTTGGCCCTGGTGCGAAATCGACGAACGTCACGTTCGACCTGCCGCTCGAACTGCGCAATCAGGTGGCGCGCATCGAGATCGCCAGCGAGCGATCGGCGGGAACGGTCAGCCTGATCGATGCGGCGACGCAGTGGCATCGCGTCGGGCTTCTTTCCGGCGAAAGCCGCGAAGAAGCACA
>DATBRP010000195.1:0-3108 GCA_036560245.1 Hyphomicrobium sp. | reverse complement strand
CCCACTCCGGACGCCCATTGTTTCCCAACATCGGGCGACGGTGCGCGGACCTTCCTAGACGGCGAGCCGATTTCGACGATGCGTCCCTCGTTCCTCAATCCTCTGTTCGCGTCGGCTCAGTCCATTTCGGGCATCGGCCCGAGGCTCATCCTATTATTGAAGAAATGCCTGGCGTTGCCGCCCGGCGTCGCGGAACCGCGCGTGGTCGATCTGCTATGGCACATGCCGACCGGCGTCATCGACCGCCGTGCCGAGCCGCAGCTTGTGTCGGCGGTGCCTGGGACGATCGTGACGTTGCAGTTGCGCGTGCTGAAGCACAAGCCGCCACCGCGCGGCAACAATAAAGCCCCCTACAAGATCACGTGCGAGGACGATACCGGACGCATCGATCTGGTATTTTTCCGCGCCGAGCGCAAGTTCATCGAAAAGCAATTGCCGGTTGGCGAAATCCGTTTCGTCTCAGGGCGTATCGAGCGCTACGGTGAAGCGCTGCAGATGGCGCATCCGGATTATATCGTTGCGCCCGAAGCCCGCGACGAACTGCCGATGCTTGAGCCTGTCTATCCGCTCACGGCGGGGCTCTCCGGCAAAATCATGGTCAAGGCGGCGCGGCAGGCGGTCGATCGCGTTCCCGAGATGCCGGAATGGCAGGAACGGCATTGGCTCGAAGCCCGCGGCTGGCCCGAATTCAAAACTGCGCTCACGCGGGTCCATCGTCCCGTCGACGCGCAGGATGTCTCGAATGGTGCCGCTCCCTGGCAGCGGCTCGCCTATGACGAATTGCTTGCCGGACAGCTCGCCTTCGCCCTCGTTCGGCAAAACCTGAAGACGGAACGCGGGCGGCGGCTGTTGGGTGACGGACGATTGCGCGCAAAGATCGTTGAGGCGCTTCCCTTCACGCTGACGAACTCGCAGACGACGGCGCTTCGGGAAATCACGGACGATCTTGGCGCGGCGCACCGCATGTTGCGGTTGCTGCAGGGCGACGTCGGGTCCGGTAAGACTGTCGTGGCGCTGTTGACGATGGCCGTTGCAGTCGAAGCCGGCGCGCAAGCGGCGCTGATGGCGCCGACGGAGGTGCTCGCACGGCAGCATCTCGAAACGATTGCCCCCCTGGCCGATGCCGCCGGATTGCGGATCGCGCTGCTGACGGGCCGCGAAAAGGGCAAGACGCGCGATGCCATCCTCGAACGCCTGGCCTCCGGCGATATCGACATCCTGATCGGCACGCACGCGCTTTTTCAATCCGACGTGCAGTTCAAGGATATCGCGGTCGCCGTCATCGACGAACAGCATCGCTTCGGCGTGCATCAGCGCATGGCGCTGCAGGCCAAGGGCGAAAACAACGACACGAACGTTCTGGTGATGACGGCGACGCCCATTCCACGCACGCTTCTGATGACACACTACGGTGACCTCGACGTATCGAAGCTCACCGAGAAACCTGCGGGCCGCAAGCCGATCACGACCAAGGCGGTGCCGCTCGAATTGCTCGAACGATTGATCGATCGCATTCGCGCGCAACTCTCCGAAGGGGCGCAAGTTTACTGGGTGTGTCCGCTCATCGAGAGTTCGGAACTGACCGATCTTGCTGCGGCCGAGGAACGCTTCGCCTATCTGCGCCAGATTTTCGGAGATTGTGTCGGCCTTCTCCACGGCGGTCTCGCGGGGAAGGAGAAAGACGAGACGATGGCGGCGTTCGCGGACGGCCATCTCAAGATTCTCGTCGCGACGACGGTCATCGAGGTCGGCGTCAACGTTCCGAACGCCAACATCATGGTCATCGAACATGCCGAGCGCTTCGGCCTGGCGCAACTGCATCAGCTGCGCGGGCGCGTCGGCAGAGGAACGCGCGAGTCCTTCTGCATGTTGCTTTACAAGGCGCCGCTCGGCGAGACGGCAGGCGAGCGCCTCGCGATGATGGAAAAGACGGAAGACGGATTTCTCATCGCCGAAAAGGATCTTGAGCTCCGCGGTGGCGGTGAAATCCTAGGCGCGCGTCAAAGCGGGGCGCCGGGCTTTCGCGTCGCCGAGGTTCCAGGCTACGAAATGCTGCTCAAGGCGGCGTGCGACGATGCCGGCCTCGTGCTCGCCAAAGATCCGAAACTCACCTCGGAACGAGGTCAAGCGCTGCGCACGCTGCTTTATGTTTTCGAATGCGACGAAGCCGTGCGCCTGTTCCGAGCCGCATAGAAACATCCAAACAAGCCTCGACATAACGATTGTTAAGACCCGCGTGGATGGCCGCCTTCGCGGCCATGACGTAAATAAAGAATTGTCATCCCGGGCGAGCGCCTTGCGAGCCCCGGGACCCATTGCAGTACACGCTCCCTAGGTCCCGGCTCTTCGCTACGCTGCGGCCGGGATGACAATTTTTAGATGGTCCCCACGCATGCGAAGTATGCCTTCGGCGTCAAGGCGACCGTGACGGGACTCGAATGTGGACGCTCAAACAGCCCCAGTGCTGGCGTGGAGCCGCCGAGCACCAATAATACCGTCATGGCCGCGAAGGCGGCCATCCACGACAGTGGGCGGGCTGCTGTCGCGCTGCGGCGTGCCTAAATCCCTGCCCTCGCCAGGACTCACACCGGCGTCGAAGCGGCGGCGAGGCGTTTCGTCTTCTCGTCCATGCCGGGCATGACAATGCCGCCGGAAAGAATGATCTTGGCTGCATCTTCGACCGTCATCGACAGGAACACGACATTCGAGCGCGGCACGAAGCAGATGAATCCGGTTGGCGGCACGATGCCCGTCGGCATGAAGACTGTCAGCAGATCGGTTTTGCCGCCGGGCTGCGTATCCTTGATCTCACCCGTCGTCTCACCCGTGACGAACACGAGGCTCCAGATTTCCTTCGACGGGAATTCGATCATCCCGACTTTTTGAAAACTCTGGTTCGGTCCGGTCGTCGAGATCACGCTTTCAAAAATCTGCTTCAACGCCCCGTAGACGTTTCGCACGATGGGCGTGCGCGACAGCATCAGCTCGCCGGACGATACGAGCGTCCGGCCGAGCAGGTTCGCGGCGAGTGCGCCGATGACCGTCAGGCCCGCGATCGCGACGACGAGCCCGAGGCCGGGGAGCGGAAACGGCAGATAGGTGTCGGGA
>DATBRP010000194.1:0-29129 GCA_036560245.1 Hyphomicrobium sp. | reverse complement strand
AACGCCCTGGCGGCGAATGAGGTCGATCAACTCGCGGAAGACGTATTCGGACGTATGCGGATCGAGATTTCCGGTCGGTTCGTCGGCAAGAAGAAGCTTCGGCGAATTGGCGAGGCCGCGGCAAATGGCGGTACGCTGCTGCTCGCCGCCGGAAAGCTCGGCCGGGCGATGCTCAACACGGTCAGTCAGACCGAGGCCGCCGAGCAGATCGCGGGCCCGCGCTTCTGCAGCCTTCCGCCCTCGACCGAGGATAAGCTGCGGAATGACGACGTTCTCGAGCGCCGAGAACTCGGGCAGCAGCTGATGAAACTGATAAACGAAGCCGATTTCCTTGCGCCGCAGCCGCGTCCGTTCGGCTTCGGAGAGCGTCGCGCAGTCTTTGCCGTTGAGGAAAACGCGCCCGCTTGACGGCGATTCCAAGAGACCCGTGATATGTAGCAACGTCGACTTGCCGGCGCCCGACGGGCCGACGAGCGCCACGGCCTGACCCGGCCACAGCACGGCATCGACGCCGGTCAGAACGACGATCTCGCGTTCGCCCTGACGAAAAGAGCGCGTCACCTCTTCAAGCTGAAGAATGGGAGCGAATGCGTCGCCTGCCGGACCCATATCCATCGGTGTCGTATCCATGGGCATCACTCGTATCGCAGCGCTTCGACGGGGTCGAGCCGTGATGCCCGCCACGACGGATAGAGCGTCGCAATGACCGATAGCACGAGCGCCATCAGGACAATGCCGCCCGTCTCATGGATATCGATATCCGCCGGAAGCTTGGTCAAATAGTAGACGCTCGGATCGAACACCGTCGCGCCGGAAACCCACGAGACGAAGTCCTTGATCCTCTCGATGTTCCAGCAAAAGACGACGCCCAGCAAGAGTCCCGCCAACGTCCCGACGATTCCGATCGAAGCGCCCGTGATCAGGAATATCCGCATCACCGCGCCCTTCGTGGCGCCCATCGTCCGCAAAATAGCAATGTCGCGGCCCTTGTCTTTGACCAGCATCATCAGCCCAGAAATGATGTTGAGCGCAGCCACGAGCACGATCAGCGACAGGATGATGAACATCACGTTGCGCTCAACCGACAGCACGTTGAAGAACGTCTCATTGCGCTGCCGCCAGTCGGCAACCGCAATCGACGGGCCGCCCGCCTTGAGAATAGAAGCGCGGAACGCATCGACGTTCTCCGGATTATTGACGATGACCTCGATGACATCGACTTCGCCGTTCTTGCCGAAATACTTCTGTGCCTCCGCAAGCGGCATGAAGATCATCATTCGGTCGTACTCGGACATGCCAAGTTCGAAGATCGAGGTGATCTGATAGGCCTTGGACCTCGGCGCTATGCCGAACGGCGTCGCGGCCCCTCGCGGCGAGACAAGCGTCACCGTATCGCCGAGACCAACATGCAGCTGGTTCGCGAGCCGCACGCCCATCGAGATGCCGGTCTGCTTATCGAAGCCGTCGAGTGTGCCGGCTTTGACATTGCCTGAGACGAGCTTCAAGGATCTGAGATCGCTTCCACGCACGCCCCTCACCAACCCGCCAAGCGCCTGCGTGCTCGATGACACCATCACCTGCCCTTCGATGACTGGCATGGCGTTGAGGACGCCTGGAACCTTCGCGATCTTTTCGGCCATCGACTCATAATCGTCGAAGCGATCGCCAAGCTTCTGTACGATGACGTGGCCGTTGAGGCCCATGATCTTGGCGAACAGGTCGTGGCGAAATCCGTTCATCACTGCCATGACGATGATGAGCGTTGCGACGCCCAGCATGATGCCGAGGAACGAAAACCCGGCAATGACGGAGATGAAGCCTTCCTTGCGGCGTGCGCGCAGATAGCGTCCGGCGATCATCCATTCAAAAGGCGAAAAGGGCTTGGTATCCCGGACGGCCGTCGTCGTCATTGCCCCTCGCTCCCTCTGCCCCTTGAAGCGCGCCGCATCGCACCTCCCTGTGTCGCAGTTAAGGCCGCCCCCGCGCTTTTCCGCTGTTTTAGTAGGCCCGCGCTATTAAGACATACTCCTTTGCCGCGTCTCCGGTGAAGAGACACGCTCCCGTGACCTTATCCTGGACGAGCGGCGCGTTGCGAATCGTGAGCTTGAGAGCCTTCAGGCGATTCGCGATGGCTTCGAGGCTCGCGCCCTCCGGCCGCGACCAAGGCACACGCACCCAGCCTTTGAAAGCGCCCCCTTCGTCCTCGGCTTCCGCCGGCCCGAAGTAGTCGGCAAGATCCTTGAACGACTTGAGGTTCGAGATGATGTTGCCATCAAGCCGCGCCTTGGCCTCAGTGTAGAGCGTCCCTTGAATCTCTCTCAGAAGCGCCGCCGCCTCGGCGACGAAGACTGCGCGCGGCAGCGTATTCGATATGATCTTGTCGCCGTCGCGCAAGCGGTCACGGCGCATGAACGTGACGTTGCCGCCGCTCGCATCCCGGCCGCCGATCTCAACAATGACCGGAGCGCCTCGGCGCACCCAGTTCCAGCGCTTCTCGGCCGACTTTGTGGGCTTCGTATCCACGAGCGTGCGGATGCCCGCCGCTTTCAGCTCCTTCTCGAGCGAAACGCAATAGTCGATGAGCGCGGCATCTTCCGGTTTTTCGCGCAGCATCGGCACAATCACGATCTGGCGCGGCGCGATCATGGGCGGCAGGCGCAGACCATCGTCGTCGCCGTGCGTCATGATCACGCCACCGATGAGCCGCGTCGAGACACCCCAACTTGTCGTATGACAATAGGTAAGCTGTCCTTGCGCGTCCTGGAATTGGATGTTCTGCGCCTCGGCGAAGTGCGTACCGAGATAATGCGACGTTCCCGCCTGCAGGGCCTTGCCGTCCTGCATCATCGCTTCGATCGAATAGGTATTGTCGGCTCCCGGGAAGCGTTCGTTCGCCGGTTTCTCGCCCGCGATCACCGGCATGGCGAGCACATCTTCCGCGAACGTCCGATAGACTTCGAGCATCTTCAGCGTCTCGCCAACCGCATCGTCGCGATCCGCGTGCGCCGTATGGCCCTCCTGCCAAAGAAACTCGGTGGTGCGGAGGAATAGGCGCGTACGCATCTCCCAACGCACGACATTGGCCCACTGGTTTATGAGCAGCGGCAAGTCGCGATAGCTCTTGATCCAGCGTTGAAAAGCGTCGCCAATGATCGTCTCGGATGTCGGGCGAACAATCAGCGGCTCTTCGAGCTTGGCGTCTGGATCGACCACCAGCTTGCCGCCCTCGTTTTTGAGGCGGTGGTGGGTGACGACCGCCATCTCCTTGGCGAAGCCTTCAACGTGCTCAGCCTCCTTGGCGACGAAGCTCATGGGGATGAACAGCGGGAAGTAGCAGTTGTCGTGCCCCGTATCTTTAATTCGGGCGTCGAGTTCCGCCTGTATGCGTTCCCACACGCCCCAGCCCCACGGCTTGATGATCATGCAGCCGCGGACGGGGCTGGTCTCGGCCATGTCGCCGTCGCGAACGACTGCTTGGTACCAGTCGGGGAAGTTCTGCTCGCGAGTAACGGACAGCGCGCGCTTACTCATCGGCCGACCCTCCATGTGTGCCGTGGCGCACGAACATCCACCCGATCCCTCGTACGAGTTAAAACACACAAGAAAAACGTCGAAGGGCGCATCGGATCGCTCTGGCTGAGGATGAAAAAATCGGCCCCGACTGCACACCATCAGGACAGGGCGGAATAGCCGGTAACGCCGATGCTGGCAATGCCGGCGGGGTTGCCGCGATCATATCGCAAACAGCTTTACGGGCGTCCTCTGCTTCGGATGCACCGAACGCGTCAGGCCGAGACCCGGATCACAGGTTGGAGATTACGGCATAAATGCCGGCAAACACCGCAGCCGTAACGACGGTGTTGACGCAGAATACTTTGATCAGATTAATCTTATGCGGGGCGCTTTCGGGCGTGCCCGGAACAACCTCGCCGGCTTCCCCTTGCGTATGGGCGAAGAACGGCAGCACGGTGAATAAGGTGATGAACCACAGGCAAAAGAAAGTCGCGACCGCAACGGATGTTCGCATCGCACTGTTCCTTTCAACCTTTGGGAGCCGCCAACCGGCTCGGTTTCAAACCTGCTCCAACTCGACCAGCGTGCCGCAAAAATCTTTCGGATGCAAAAACAGCACGGGCTTGCCGTGCGCTCCGATCTTCGGATTACCGTCGCCGAGCACGCGCGCCCCCTGTGCCTTTAGCTGGTCGCGCGCCGCAAGTATATCCTCGACCTCATAGCAGACGTGATGAATGCCGCCGTCAGGGGATTTTTCGAGGAATTTCGCGATCGGCGAATTCTCGCCGATCGGCTCCAGCAGCTCGATTTTCGTGTTCGGCAGCTCGATGAAGACGACGTTGACGCCGTGCTCAGGCTGGGCAAACGGAGCACCGACCTTCGCGCCAAGGGCGTTTCTGTAAACCGATGCGGCCTTTTCGAGGTCTTTGACCGCGATAGCGACATGGTTCAGACGTCCGATCATACTTCTTTCTCCGTCGCCGCTCGGGTGCGAATTGGTCCCGTCGCGACGGGCGCCTTCAGCCCCTAGCTTCCACCACGGAGAGCAGCACTTTGACAACCGGCTTCTTGCCCCAGGCTTCGTTAATGGCCGACCGGACGGCCCTTTGAACGGCCTCCTGGACCATTGCGAGGTCGCTCCGCCGCTTCGGCGGTATCGATCGGAACGTGCCGTCGATTGCATCCAGCACAATTTCGCGCATCGAATCGCCGTCGCTGTCGGCGGCCGGTATGCCCTCGAGGACGACGCCCGGCTCTCCCAGCACGTCGCCGCGCCGCGATAAATTCAGGGCGATGACCGCGATGCCGACGAAAGACAGTTTCCGCCGGGCTTTCACCGGTCCCTCGGCATCGGGAACGACGAGATTGCCGTCACGATAGAGCCGGCCGACGGGTGCTTCGTCGATGACCGCCGCAGGCCCCGGCCAGAGCTTCAAGATTTCGCCGTCGACGATCGTGAATGTCTCGTTGGCCCCGCACGCACGCGCAAGTTTGGCATGCTCGCGCAAGTGGCGCGCTTCGCCGTGCATCGGAACCGCAATTTTCGGCCGCAGCCACGCATACATATCTTTGAGCTCATCGCGGCGCGGATGCCCGGTGACGTGCACCAGCGCATCGGAGTCGGTCACGAGATCGACGCCGAGGCGTGCCAGCGCATTCTGCACACGTGCTACGGGCTTCTCGTTTCCGGGGATCGTGCGCGAGGAAAAAATGACGAGATCGCCCTTATCGAGCGAGATATCGGGATGCTCGTCTTGCGCTATGCGGGCGACGGCGGCGCGCGCTTCACCCTGGCTACCGGTGCAGAGGACGACGACCTTGTCGCGCGACAGGTCTGAAAATCGCTGCTGGTCGAGGTAGGTGAAGTTCTCCGGCAGGTAGCCGGTCTCGATGGCAACCTCGATAATGCGATGCAGCGCCCTGCCGGCGACCACCAGCGTGCGACCTGCTCTGCGTGCCGCATCGGCGACTGAAGCGACCCGCGCGACGTTCGACGCAAATAACGTGACGGCGACGCAGCGCGGCGCATCGGCGATGATTTTCGCCAGTGTTTTTGCGACATCGGCCTCGGAGGCCGAGCGCCCTTCGCGCATCGCGTTCGTCGAGTCGCCGATGATTGCGAGCACGCCCTCGTCGCCGAGAGATTTAAGCTTCTCCACGTCGTGCGGTTTGCCGACGACGGGAGTCGCATCGAACTTCCAATCGCCGGTATGAAAAAGGAGGCCGGCCGGTGTGCGAATGGCTAACCCGTTGGGCTCCGGAATTGAATGCGCGAGACCGACGAACTCGACATCGAAAATGCCGGCCTTGAAACGCCCGCCGACAGGAATTTCGCGGATCGGCAATCCCGCCGACCTTCCCGCCTCGCCAAATTTTGTCTTGAGCATTCCGGCCGTGAACGGCGTCGCAAAAATCGGACATTCGAGCGACGGCCAAAGATCAAGCACCGCGCCGATATGATCTTCATGCGCGTGCGTCAGCACCAGACCGGCAAGGCTTTTTCGCTCGGCAATAATAAATCGGAGATCGGGCAACACGACATCGGCGCCGGGTTCCGACTCGTTTGGAAACGTAATCCCGAGGTCCACCATCAGCCACGTGCGGGCGTTCGGCAGGCCGTAGCCGTAAAGGTACGTATTCATGCCGATCTCGCCGAGACCGCCGAGCGCCATGAACACCAGTTCGTCGACTTTACCTTTTTCCGATCGCTGAGATGACCTGCCGCGTTCGCTCATGCGTCCCCATCATGCGCGGCATCAGTGCCGAGCGTCACATCGCCGTGGCTTATTTCATGAATCTCTTCGCCGATCTTGGCAAGCAACGCACCCGTTTCGGAAAGACCCTGATAGGTACCCGAAATCGGCCCCTTGATTGCGTTGACGCTAATCGGCTCGCCGATCGGTCCAGCGCGTTCCATCCAGGCCCGGCGAACGGCAGAGAAATCCGCTCCGCCATTCCATACGCCAAGCCAACGCGGAATCTGGCCTGCCAAAGTTTCCAATAAAACGGCAGCTGTTGGCGCGGCGCTGTGGCGGCCAAGCGCCGTTACCCAGCGACCGAGATCGTCAGGCGCATTATCGATGTTCACGCCGAAACCCAAAACCGCCAAAAATCCCGGGCTCCCTCGTGCGGAGGTGCTCTCAATCAGAATTCCTCCCATTTTGGCAGTCCCCAGCAAAATATCGTTCGGCCATTTGAGGCGAAGTCCCGCGTCCGGCGCAAGGGCTGTCGTCGCGCGAACGGCGTCAAAAAGCGAAATTCCCGCGACGAGTGACAATTGCCCCGCTTTTTCGATGGGCGCAGCACAGCAAATAGCCAAGCTGGCGTAAAGGTTACCCTTTGGGGATACCCATGACCGGCCGGCTCGCCCACGCCCCGCCGTCTGCCGGTCGGCGATCACCCAGAGCGGCAGACCTTCGCCCTTGAGCGCCAGGCGCATCGCGTCGGCGTTCGTTGAACCGGTTTCACCGACATGGAGAATTCGAGGGGTGCTGTCGGTGTCATCCATTGTCGGGCTAGAGCGCCTGAGCCGGCGCCAAAACGGCAGCCGCTGCGGTGGCTGCATCGACCAGAGTACCGCCGATGAAGGGGAGCACGAACGCCAAAACGAAAATGGCCGACAGCGCCATCACCGCGGAGATTTTGCTCTCGCGCGGCACGAAAGCCTCCGCCGCGTCGTCGAAGAACATGACCTTCACGATCCTCAGATAATAAAAGGCGCCGACGACGCTTGTGACGACGCCGATGACGGCAAGCGGATAAAGCCCGGCTTTGATCGCCGGCAGAAAGACATACCACTTCGCCCAGAAACCGGCGAGAGGCGGAATGCCCGCGAGCGAGAACATCAACAGCGCGAGAACTGAAGCATACGTGAGATCGGTCTTGGCGAGACCCGAGAGATCCGCGATGTCTTCGACGTTACCGCCCTTGCGCCGCATCGCCAGAACGCAGGCGAAGGCACCGAGCGTCATTGCGACATAGATGGCGAGATAGATCAGAACGCCGGCCGTGCCTTCGGTGTTGTTCGCTGCAAGCCCGACGAGCGCGAACCCGACGTGCCCAATCGCGGAATAGGCGAGCAGGCGTTTGATATTCGTCTGTCCGATCGCAGCAAAAGCGCCGAGTACCATCGAGGCGATCGAGAGGAAGATGATAATCTGCTGCCATTCTCCCGAAATGCCGGGCAACGCCGCCTGCGTGAACCGCACGATGAGCGCCATCGCGGCGACCTTCGAAGCGCTGGCCAGAAACGCTGTCACCGGCGTCGGCGCTCCCTGATAGACATCTGGCGTCCACATATGAAATGGAACCGAGGCGATCTTGAACGCCAAGCCGACGAGCACGAACACGAGCCCAACCGTCAGCCCGATGTTCGATGCCATCTCCGGGACTCTGGAAGCGGCTGCGATGGCGACATAGCCCGTCGACCCGGTTACACCGTAAAGCAGCGACGCGCCGTAAAGGAGCAATCCCGATGCCAGCGCACTCAGCACGAAATACTTGAGGCCGGCTTCGCTCGATCGGATGTTGTCACGCTTAAAGGCCGCGATCACATACAGCGCCAGATTCTGCAATTCGAGGCCGAGGTAAAGCGCGATAAGGTCGTTCGCCGATACCATCATCAGCATGCCGAGCGCCGCCAGCAGCATCAGCACCGGATATTCGAAAAGCATCAGCTTGGCGCGTCCGAAGTCGTCGAACGTCATCACCAACGACAGAACGGCGGCGACGAGGATCACGATCTTGAAGAAGCGCGTCAGAGGATCGGAGACGAAAGCGTTTTCGAATACGATCGAGATGCCGCTCTGCTGGAAGATGGCGATGATGGCTGCGACGAAGACACCGATCGCGAGCCAGCCGACGAGGCGGCCGGCCGTCTCACCGTTCGAGGTAAAGACGCCGATCATCAACAGCGTAAGGGCGCCGAGAGCCAGGATCAGCTCTGGTAATACGATGTGAAGGAGCGCGCTATCCATCGGTCAATTCCTCATGGCGCCAGGAGAGCGGCGGCTGTGTGCTGTGCCGATTGATAATTCTGCACGAGATTCTTCACCGAGGTCGCCGTGACGTCGAGCACAGGCGCCGGGTAGAACCCGTAGAAGATCGTCAGCAGAACGAGCGGCGCGAGAATGGCGACTTCGCGTGGCGAGAGATCCAGAATGCTGCGGAGGTTCGCCTTCTCGAGCACGCCGAAGATGATGCGGCGATAGAGATAAAGAGCGTAGGCCGCAGACAGGATGATGCCCGTCGTCGCCAGGATCGCCACCCAGGTGTTAGCCTTGAAAGCCGCCAGCAGCGTCAGAAACTCGCCAATGAACCCGGTCGTTCCCGGCAAGCCGACGTTGGCCATCGTGAATACCATGAAAGCCGCGGCATACTTCGGCATGCGTTCGGCGAGGCCGCCATAGGCTGCGATTTCGCGCGTGTGCATGCGATCGTAAATGACGCCGACGCACAGGAACAGCGCCGACGAAACGAGGCCGTGCGACAGCATCTGGAAGATGGCGCCGTCGACGCCCTGCTGCGACGCCGTAAAGATGCCCATCGTCACGTAGCCCATGTGTGCGACGGACGAATAAGCGATGAGCTTCTTCATGTCCTCCTGCACGAGCGCCACCAGCGACGTGTAGATGATCGCGACGATCGACAGCGTGAAAATGAAAGGCGCGAGATCGGCTGACGCGTTCGGGAACATCGGTAGCGAGAAGCGCAGGAAACCGTAACCACCCATCTTCAAAAGGATGCCGGCGAGGATGACCGAGCCTGCGGTCGGCGCTTCGACGTGGGCGTCCGGAAGCCAGGTATGCACCGGCCACATCGGCATCTTCACCGCGAACGATGCGAAGAACGCGATCCAGAGCCAGAGCTGCATTTCCGGCGGGAATTTGGTCTGCAGCAGCGTCGGGATGTCGGTCGTTCCGGCGTGCCAGTACATCGCCATCATAGCGAGCAGCATCAACACCGAACCAAGCAGCGTGTAGAGGAAGAACTTGAAGCTGGCGTAGACGCGCCGCTTGCCGCCCCAGACGCCGATGATGAGAAACATCGGAATGAGGCCGCCTTCGAAGAAGATATAGAAGAGCACCAGATCGAGGGCGCTAAATACGCCGAGCATCAGCGTTTCGAGCACGAGGAACGCGATCATGTATTCCTTGACGCGATCCTGGATCGACACCCAGCTTGCAAGGATACAGAGCGGCATCAGGAACGTCGTCAGAATGACGAACAGCATCGAAATGCCGTCGACGCCCATTTTGTATTTCAACGGCCCGAGCCAGGCATGTTCTTCGACAAACTGAAATCCGGCGGTCGTCGTATCGAAATTCCACCAGATTAGCAGCGATACGAAGAATGTGACGAGCGTCGTCCAGAGCGCGATCCAGCGGGCGTTGCCCTTGGCATCCGCGTTCAGCGTTGCGATCAGCAGCGCGCCGGCGAGCGGTAGGAAGGTGATGACAGAGAGGATGTTGCTCATTTGAACGACCCACCGAAAAGTCCGTTGTAGGTGAGCCAAGTCAGAATGGCGGCGACTCCGATCAGCATTGCGAAGGCGTAGTGATAGACGTACCCGGTCTGAAGCCTGATTACGCGCGCCGTGACACGGCCGACACCGGCTGCGGTGCCATCGATGGCGCCGTCGATCACCGCACCGTCGCCGCCCTTCCACAGGAAGCGCCCGATCGCAAAAGCGGGACGCACAAAGAGGAAGTCGTATAGCTCGTCGAAGTACCACTTATTGAGCAAGAAGACATAGATCGGCTTGAACGCCCGCGCCGTTGCGGCGGGCAGCCACGGTAGCCGGATGTAATAGAGCCAGGCAATCACGAAGCCTATCAGCATCGCGACGAACGAAGAGTAGCCGACCCACTCCGGAACGCCGTGCATCTCGTGCAGGACGTGATTGGTATCGGACCGGAACAGCGCCGCGCCCCAGAATTCCTTTTCGTCGTGCCCGATGAAGTAGCCTGCGAACGCAAGGCCCGCCACCACAGCGCCGAGCGACAGGACGGCAAGCGGCACCATCATGGTCGCGGGGCTCTCGTGCGCGTGCTCGTAGGTGTGATGATCGGCGCGTGTCTCACCGTAGAAGGTCATAAAGATCAGGCGCCATGAGTAAAATGCCGTCATCAGCGCGCCGATGACGAGAAGCCAGAATGCGTAGTTGTTCGGCGTATTCGCAGCGTAGGCGGCTTCGATGATGGCATCCTTCGAGTAAAAGCCGGAGAAGCCCGTCAGATGCGGGATACCAACGCCCGTAATCGACAGCGTACCGATCACCATTGCTGCGAACGTCCACGGTATCTTCTTCCGCAGGCCGCCCATCGCCCGCATGTCCTGCTCATGATGCATCGCTTGGATCACGGAGCCCGAGCCGAGGAACAGCAGGGCCTTGAAGAATGCGTGCGTGAAAAGATGAAAGATGCCGGCCCCGTATGCACCGACGCCGCAGGCGACGAACATGTAGCCGAGCTGCGAACACGTCGAATAAGCAACCACGCGCTTGATGTCGTTTTGCACCAAGGCGACCGTCGCCGCGAAGAACGCGGTCACCGCACCGATCAGCGTCACGAACTCGAGAGCATGCGGCGCCCACTCGAATATCGGCGACAGCCGCGCAACCATGAACACGCCGGCCGTCACCATCGTCGCCGCATGGATCAATGCCGAAACCGGCGTCGGGCCTTCCATCGCGTCGGGCAGCCACGTGTGCAGCAGAAACTGCGCCGACTTGCCCATCGCACCCATGAACAGCAACAGCGACAGCGTCGTTAGAATGTCGACGTCGTAACCGGCGAAGGAGAAGGTCTTCCCGACGACGCCGGGCGCGGCGGCAAAGATCGCATCGAAATTGACGGTGCGGAAAACGAAGAACAGCCCGAAGATGCCAAGGGCAAAACCGAAGTCGCCGACGCGGTTGACGACGAAGGCCTTGATCGCCGCGGCATTGGCTGCGGGCTTTTTATACCAGAAGCCGATGAGCAGATAAGAGGCGAGACCAACGCCCTCCCAGCCGAAGAACATCTGCACCAGGTTATCGCTCGTCACCAACATCAGCATCGCGAAGGTGAAGAGCGAGAGATACGCGAAGAAGCGCGATCTCGAGTCGTCATCGTGCATGTAGCCGATGGAATAGAGATGCACGAGGGACGACACCGTCGTCACCACGACGAGCATGACCGCCGTCAGCGTGTCTACCTTAAGCGACCATGACGTATCGAGCTCGCCCGACGTGATCCAGCGCATCAGCGAGACAGTGTGCGTCTCGTGTCCGAAGGCCACTTGATAGAAGACGATCCACGACAGCACCGCGGCGATCATCAGGAACGCCGTCGTGATGACCTCGCTCGGCCGGTCGCCGATGATGCGGCCGAAGAGCCCGGCAATCAGCGCGCCCGCGAGCGGCAGCAGGACGATTGTCGCGTAGATCATCGCGCGCTCAACCCTTCATCATGTTGATGTCTTCGACCGCTATCGACCCGCGATTGCGGAAGTAGACGACAATGATCGCGAGGCCGATCGCGGATTCCGCCGCCGCGACTGTTAGCACGAACAGTGCGAACACCTGCCCGACGAGGTCGGCATTGAAGTGCGAGAACGCAACGAGATTGATGTTGACGGCGAGGAGTATCAATTCGATCGACATCAGAATGACGATGACGTTCTTGCGATTGATGAAGATGCCGAAGATGCCGAGCGTAAAGAGACACGCCGCGACCGTCAGATAATGTCCAAGACCGATGGTCATTCTGCTGCCTCCGGACGTTTGGCCGCCGCGGGTATCATCGAACCGCCGCTTGGGACTTTGACGACTTCCAGCGTCGCCTTAGGACTACGCGCAACCTGCTCGGGAATCGACTGCCGCTTGACGCCGGCGCGATGTTTGAGCGTCAACACGATAGCGCCGATCATGGCGACCAGCAGGATGAGACCCGAGCACTGAAAAAAGTAGACGTACTTCGTGTAGAGAATTTCCCCGAGCGCTTGCGTATTGGTCAAGCCGGCGGGCGTTGGCGAAGCCACACTGATCGTCGACGCAATGCTGAGTCCGCGATAGCTGAAAAGCGCAACAAGCTCTACGAGAACGATGCCGCCGACGATTGCACCAACCTTCGCATTCTTGATGAAGCCTGCCTTGAGTGCCGCGAAATCGACGTCGAGCATCATCACAACGAAGAGGAACAGAACGGACACCGCGCCGACGTAGACGATGACAAGCAGCATCGCGATGAATTCAGCGCCGAGTAGAACGAACAGCCCGGCGGCATTGAAGAACGCCAGGATCAAAAACAGCACGGCGTGTACGGGATTTTTCGCAAGAATGACCATCGCCCCAGAGGCGACCGCCAACACCGCAAATAGATAAAAAAAGCCCGCCGCAGCCATCGTCCGTCGTTCTTTCTGTTACCCCCGAATGAGGGTGTTATCGATACTTCGCATCAAGCGCGATATTCTTCGCGAGCTCGCGCTCCCAACGGTCCCCATTCGCGAGCAGCTTATCCTTGTCATAGAACAGCTCTTCCCGCGTCTCGGTCGCAAATTCGAAATTCGGCCCTTCGACGATCGCATCCACCGGACAAGCTTCCTGACAGAGCCCGCAATAGATGCATTTCGTCATATCGATATCGTAGCGCGTCGTGCGGCGTGTGCCGTCGTTGCGGCGTGGCCCGGCCTCGATCGTGATCGCCTGCGCCGGACAGATCGCCTCGCAGAGCTTGCAGGCGATACAGCGTTCTTCGCCGTTCGGATAGCGCCGCAGCGCATGCTCGCCACGGAAGCGCGGCGACAGCGGGCCCTTTTCGTAAGGATAGTTCAGCGTCTTCTTCGGCGCGAAGAAATAGCGCATCGTCAGAAAGAACGCCAAAACGATCTCCGTCAGGAACAGCGATTTGACTGCGCGCGCGACGCTCATGACATGAAGCCTCCGAATCGCAGCACGGCAGCCGTCACCACGACCATGAAGAGAGAGAGCGGCAAGAACACCTTCCACCCGAGCCGCATCAACTGATCGTAGCGATAACGCGGAACGATCGCCTTCATCATCGCGAACATGAAGAAGACGAGAACGACTTTGATCAGGAACCAGAAGACTCCTGGAACCGCGTTCAACGGCCAGACGTCGAGCGGCGGCAGCCAGCCGCCGAGGAACAGGATCGTCGTCAGCGCGCACATCGTGGTGATCGCGACGTACTCGCCAAGCATATAGAGAAGGTACGGCGTTGACGAGTATTCGACCATGAAGCCCGCGACCAACTCGGATTCCGCTTCGACGAGATCGAACGGAGGACGGTTGGTCTCTGCCAGCGCCGAAACAAAAAACACGACGAACATCGGAAACAATGCCAGCCAGTGCCAGTCGAGCAGCGAATTCGTCAAACCTAGTCTCGTGCCGATCCCAGCCTTCTGCGAATTGACGATGTCCGTTACATTCAGCGAGCCGACGCAGAGAAGCACGCAGATAATGACGAAGCCGATCGAGACTTCATACGACACCATCTGCGCCGCGGATCTGAGGCTGCCCATGAAGGGGTATTTCGAGTTCGACGCCCAGCCGCCCATGATGATGCCGTAGACAGCGAGCGACGAAATCGCGAGCAAATAGAGAATTCCGACGTTCATGTCGGAAATGACCCATCTGCCCCAACCGTTCTCGTTGACCGGGATGACCGCCCACGCCGCCAGCGCACAAAGTGCAGTCGCCAATGGCGCCAATAGGAAAACGACCTTGTCGGAACCGGACGGGATAATTGGCTCCTTCAAAACGAACTTCAAAAGATCGGCGAACGACTGCAACAACCCGAACGGCCCAACGACGTTCGGACCGCGGCGCATCTGCACGGCGGCCCACACCTTACGGTCCATCAGCAGCAGGAACGCTACGATAATCAGCAGCACGACGAGCACTAGCAGCGACCAACCGACGAGCGCCAGCAGGTTCCAGCCGTAATCGGACATGAATGTTTGCAGCGTCTGGAGCATCATTCCCTATTCCGCCGCACTGAGTTTCTGATCGCGGGCGCTTCGAAGCGCGCTCATGCCGGCCATGACGGCGGAAGCACGCGCGACCGCGTTGGTGAGATAGAAGTCGCTTATCGCCGACGTAAATAACGTCGTTGCCGGCTGCCCCGAAAGTTTTGCCAGCGTTTCCAGTCCGGAGACGGCGCGCGTCTCGATCGTGTCGACGGCAGCGAGTTGCGGCGCTGCGCGGTACATCGCGGCGCGAAGCTCCTTCAACGTATCGTAAGGTAACGTTGCACCGGCCCGCGCCGAGAGAGCACGGATGATCGTCCAGTCTTCCTTGGCGCTACCCGGCGAGAATGCGGCTTTGACCGTCTGCTGCGCGCGCCCCTCGGTATTGACGTAGGTCGCGCTCTTTTCGGTATAGGCGGCAGCCGGCAAGACGACGTCGGCACGTTCGGCGCCGCGATCGCCGTGGCTGCCCTGATAAACGACGAAGGCCGATCCGAGATGCGACAGGTCGCATTCGTCGGCGCCGAGGAGATAAACGAAATCCATATTGGAGCCGAGAATTCCGGCGACATCCTTGCCGCCCTTGCCCGGCACGAAACCAAGATCGAGACCTGCGACGCGTGCAGCTGCCGTATGAAGCACGTTGAAGCCGTTCCACTCCGCGTCCTTGCCGGCAGACGCCGCAAGCAGAATGCGCGCCGCAAGCGATAGCACCGCTAACCCGTCCGGACGGGCGAATGCGCCCTGCCCGACGATTACCATTGGCCGCTTGGCCGACTTCAAGACCTCGGCGAAGGCGTGCTTGCCGCTCGCGACCTCAGCGAGCGTCTCGGGCCCAGCGCCCAGATACTCATGCGGATACGTAAGATCGACCTTGGCTCCGATGAGCGCGATCTTTGTCGGACCCGATCGCCAGCGCTTGCGAATACGCGAATTGAGCACCGGCGCTTCGAGGCGCGGATTGGAGCCGACGATCAAAATCGCGTCGGCCTGCTCGATGCCTTCGATCGACGAATTGAACACATAGCTGGCGCGACCGAGCTTCGGGTCGAGCTTGTCGCCGGCCTGCCGGCAATCGAGCGACGCTGCACCGAAACGCCCGAGCAGATCCTTGAGCGCAAACATCTCTTCCGCACCGGCGAGATCGCCCGCAATCGCGCCGATCTTTTCCGGCGACGCGGCCTTGAGCTTCTCAGCAACGAGCCCCAGCGCTTCATCCCAGCTCGCAGGCTCGAGCCGGCCGCCTTTACGGATGTACGGCTGATCGAGCCGCTGAATCTTCAAACCGTCGGCTACGTGCCGCGTCTTGTCGGAAATCCATTCCTCGTTCACGGCATCGTTGTTGCGCGGCAGAATACGCATCACGGCGCCGCCGCGCGTATCGACGCTGATGGCCGAGCCGACGGCATCCATGACGTCGATCGTCTCGGTCGTCTCCATTTCCCAGGGTCGCGCGCTGAAGGCCCACGGCCGATGCGTCAACGCCCCGACCGGACAGAGATCGACGGCGTTGGCGCTCATTTCCGAATGGATGCCGCGTTCGAGATAGGTTGTGATCTCGGCATCCTCACCACGCCCGATGAGGCCAAGCTCTTCGACGCCCGCGACCTCCGTCATATAGCGGACGCAACGCGTACAATGGATGCAGCGCGTCATCACCGTTTTGATCAGCGGCCCGATGTATTTCTCTTCGACGGCGCGCTTGTTCTCGTGATAGCGCGATCCGCCCATGCCGTAGGCCATCGCCTGGTCCTGCAGATCGCACTCGCCACCCTGATCGCAGATCGGGCAATCGAGCGGGTGATTGATGAGCAGGAATTCCATCACGCCTTCGCGCGCCTTTTTGACGAGCGGCGTCGTGGTGTTGATGACCTTCGGCGAACCATCCTTGTTCGGCGGCAAATCGTTGACGAGCATAGCGCAGGATGCGACCGGCTTCGGCGACCCTTGCACCTCGACGAGGCACATACGGCAGTTGCCGGCGATCGACAGCCGTTCATGATAGCAGAAGCGCGGAATAACCGAGCCTGCCATCTCGCAGGCATGCATCAACGTCGTGCCGTCTTCGACCTCGATCGCCTTGCCGTCGACTATGAGTTGCTTTGGCATTGCTTCTTGTCCGCCGCCCCCTACTCCGCCGCCTCGCGCGTGTGTTTCGCCTGATACTGGTCGATGCGCGCTTCAATGACCGGCCGGAAATTCTTGATCAAACCCTGCACCGGCCACGCCGCCGCGTCGCCCAGCGCGCAGATCGTGTGACCCTCGACTTGTTTCGACACATCGAGCAACAGGTCGATCTCGCGCTTTTCAGCTTGGCCGCGCTCCATCCGCTCGAGGACGCGCCACATCCAGCCGGTGCCCTCGCGGCACGGCGTGCACTGGCCGCAGCTCTCATGCTTATAGAAATAGGCAATGCGCCGGATTGCGCCAATGATATCTGTTGATTTGTCCATGACGATCACGGCTGCCGTGCCGAGGCCGGAGCCGAGCTTGCCGAGCGCATCGAAATCCATCGTCACGGCTTCAGCCTGTTCGGCCGTAATGCAACGAACGGAGGAGCCACCGGGAATAACGGCAAGCAGATTGTCCCAGCCACCGCGAATACCGCCGCAGTGCTTGTCGATAAGTTCCTTGAGCGGGATGCCCATTTCTTCTTCGACGACACACGGCCGCTCGACATGGCCCGATATCTGGAAAAGCTTTGTGCCGGTATTGTTCGGCAGTCCAAGCGTTGCAAACCAGCTCGATCCGCGACGTAGAATATCGCCGGTAACCGCGATGCTCTCAACATTGTTGATCGTCGTCGGCGCGCCGTAGAGCCCGACATTGGCCGGAAATGGCGGCTTCAGCCGCGGCTGGCCCTTCTTGCCTTCGAGGCTTTCGAGCATCGCGGTCTCTTCGCCGCAAATGTAGGCGCCGGCCCCGTGATGCACGTAGAGATCGAAATCCCAGCCGTGGATGTTGTTCTTGCCGATGAGCTTGGCGTCATAGGCTTCGTCGATCGCCCGCTGCAGCGCCTCGCGCTCGCGAATGTATTCCCCGCGCACATAGATGTAGCTCGCATGGGCACGCATCGCGAAGGAGGCGAGCAGCGCGCCCTCGATCAGCAGATGCGGATCGTGGCGAAGGATCTCGCGATCCTTGCAGGAGCCCGGCTCCGACTCGTCGGCGTTGATGACGAGATAGCTCGGCCGCGCATCGGCCTTCGGCATGAAGGACCATTTGAGGCCCGTCGGAAATCCCGCGCCGCCGCGTCCGCGCAGGCCTGACTTCTTCACCTCGTCGATGACGAAGTCGTGACCCTTGTCGATAAAGAACTTCGTACCGTCCCATGCGCCGCGCGATATCGCGCCTTTAAGACCGGCGTGATGGAAGCCGTAAAGATTGCGAAAGATGCGGTCGCGATCCTGAAGCATGCGCTAACCCTTCGGCCTTTCGCCGGCTTTGTGTTCGGGTCGCCAGCCGGAGGCGAGCTTTTGCGCCTGTTCGATCCATTTATCGCGCGTCACCCGGCCCTTGAAGCCTTCGAGCTGGCTTTCAAACCATTGAATGTCTTCGGGCGTCCACTTGCCGATCTGATCGAAGTGCCAGACGCCGATGGCGTTGAGTTTCTCCACCATCTTGTCGGCAACGCCCCAGATCAACGACAGGTCGTCGCCTTTGCCGCCACGGGGTTCCTTCAGAAGTTCAGGCTTGGCCGGCGCCGACCGCGCGGAACCCGACTGACGCTGCATGTCGGCTTTGATCTTGTCCAGCTCACCAGCCGAGAGTGCTTTGCCGCCGCCCCGTGCTTCGAGTTCTTTGACGAGACCGGCATTGGCCATAGCCGTCAGCGCCGCCGGATGGATAGGCGGAGCTGCACCCGGCTTGCCGTCCGTCGACGACGGCGATGTGCCTTCCGCGACGGCTGCCTTGTGCGTTGGTGATGCCAACGCCGAAGCTGGCGGGGTTTCGGTACCTTTGTCTCCCGCCCCTCCGGAAGTTTCCTCGAAGCGCTTCTTCCAAGCGCCGATGGTCGAGCCATCGTAGAGCGACTTGTCGGTCAATGTCGTCGGACCGGTTGCCGGGCATGACGCCGTCCGGCCGGTTTGAGACCCCCACTTCGGCGTCTTTCCAGCGAGAAATCCATCGAGAATTTTTTCAAACTGGGTGGGCGTCAAATCCTCGAACGTATCCTTGCCGACCTGCACGACCGGCGCATTGGCGCATACGCCGATGCATTCGACCTCTTCCCACGACAGCGTGCCATCGGCATTCGGCGTGTGCTGGTGCTCGCCGATACGGCGTTGGCAAACGGCGACTAGATCGCGCGAGCCGCGCAGCATGCACGGTGTCGTACCGCAGACTTGGATATGTGCCTTGGTGCCGACCGGCGAGAGCTGGAACATCGTATAGAAGGTCGCGATCTCGATGCCGCGAATGTAGGCCATATCGAGAAGATCGCAGACGGTGCGGATCGCAGGTTCGGTAAGCCAGCCGCCTGCCTGTTCCTGAGCGCGCCAGAGCAATGGAAGAACGGCCGACGCCTGCTTGCCCGGCGGATACTTCGCGATTACCTCGCGTGCCCACGCAAGGTTTTCCGCCGAAAAGACGAATTCAGCGGGTTGATCGGGATGCAGTCGGCGAACAGCCATTAACGGCTCCTGAAACCTCAGTCGTATGGCGCTGATTGTAACGTGACCACGTCAGTCGGATGGACAAGGCCCGTTACGCCCCATGCCGACTCTCAAGCAACATTAACCCTCCAGCGTCAGCACGGTCCAGTACGCGCAACATGACGACTAGGCAAGGATTTGCCGACGCCGCGAGAGCAAAAGGCGATGCCGATCGGCAATGATCAGGTGCGACTAAAAGCGCGGCGGAAGAACAGGTTCGTTCCTCAGTGGGCTTCGCCGGGCGACGTGGGCGGAATCTGCACCGCATCGGGTTTCAAAATTCCGCGCCGCTCGAGCGTTTCCGATGGGCGCTCTCTCGCCCACGGGTGGTCACCCGAACCGAGCCAGCCGAGCAATAAAAGGAACGTCGCGATCGGCGTCAGTACGAGCGCAAGCTGTGAAGCAACGCGCAGAAAACCGGTCCAAAGGGCAGCGAAGGCCAAGCCCAACGCGATAATCACCCAGCCGCCGTCCTCGGCCCCCCTCGCCGTGGCGAAAATCAACCCCGCGAACAGCCCGGCGAGACCAATCAGAACCGGTATGAAGGGCGCGTCCGCCTGTAGCGCTCCCATCGGCCACCCTCGCGACCGGGCGAACAGGCGATACGTGGCGAGGCTCAAACCCCACCCGAGCGCCGCAACAGCGAGCAGAAACAGATTGTCGACGACCGGAGTGGCTCCGTAAATCATACGCGTTACCTATCGACAGAACTCAAAACTGCGAATGCTCCGTTGTGCCAGCGCTTTGTGGCAGACGCTAGTCCCACATCGAGCGGAGGTTAAACCTCGCCTAGCGTCCCTCTGCCCGCGCCTTGAGCGCATCATTCATATTCCGAAATCCCTGTTCGGTGGCGTCCAGAACGCCGCCAACGAAGGGAACGAGCAGACCGGAGAATGTCTCGTAGAAATGGGAGCCGTCTCCGTCGTCGCGCAACTCGAAGCTGTGCTCGCCCGTGAACAGACCGGGTATCGGCAGCGAACCGCGCCAGGACAGCCTGCGTTCTCCGTCGACCGCGATCACCTTCGGTCGAAATACATCGGGCTTGCGACCGGGCGGCTGTATAACGACCTCAAGCGTCTGCCCAACCTCGGGGCTGCCCTTTATGCTTCGTATGAACGGGTTCCAAGAGGGATAGCTGTCGAAATTCATCAGCACGGACCAGACGCTCGATCTCGGCGCTCCGATGACGAGCGACGTCTCGATAACTCTGCTCAAGCCGTACTCCTCTAGCGGTCGATTTCTCCGAACACGATGTCGAGCGAACCGAGAATGGCGGACACGTCCGCCAGCATGTGGCCGCGGTTGATGAAATCCATCGCGGCAAGATGCGGAAACCCCGGTGCCCGAATCTTGCAGCGATAGGGTTTGTTCGAGCCGTCGGCCACGAGATAGACGCCGAACTCGCCCTTCGGCGCCTCGACCGCGGCATAGACTTCACCGGCCGGCACGTGGAAACCTTCGGTGTAGAGCTTGAAGTGATGGATCAGCGCTTCCATCGAGCGCTTCATCTCGGCGCGTTTCGGCGGCACGACTTTCTTGTCTTCGGCGACATGCGGACCCTGGCCGTCGGCAGACATCAGCCGCTCGCAGCACTGCTTCATGATTTTCGTCGATTCGCGCATTTCCTGCATGCGGATCAGATAGCGATCGTAGCAGTCGCCGTTCTTGCCGATCGGGATGTCGAAATCGAGCTCGTCGTAACACTCGTAGGGCTGCGACTTGCGCAAATCCCACGCAGCGCCGGAACCGCGAACCATCACACCCGAAAAGCCCCAGGCAAACGCCTCGTCGAGGGTCACGACGCCGATATCGACGTTGCGCTGCTTGAAAATGCGGTTCTCTGTCAGCAGAACGTCGATGTCATCGACGACCTTCAGGAACGGATCGCACCAGGCATAGATGTCGTCGATTAGTTTCGGCGGCAGATCCTGATGCACGCCGCCCATGCGGAAGTATTTGGCATGCATGCGCGAGCCTGAGGCGCGCTCGTAAAACACCATCAGCTTTTCGCGTTCTTCGAAGCCCCAAAGCGGCGGCGTCAGCGCACCGACGTCCATCGCTTGCGTCGTGACGTTCAGAAGATGCGACAGAATACGACCGATTTCGGAGTAGAGCACACGGATGAGCTGCGCCCGGCGCGGCACGCTGAGCCCTAGCAATCTCTCAGCCGCCAGACAGAACGCATGTTCCTGGTTCATCGGCGCGACGTAATCCAGGCGGTCGAAATAGCCGATCGCCTGCATGTACGTCTTATGCTCGATGAGCTTCTCCGTGCCGCGATGCAGAAGCCCGATGTGCGGGTCGACGCGTTCGACCACCTCGCCATCGAGTTCGAGCACCAGACGCAGCACGCCGTGCGCCGCCGGGTGCTGCGGCCCGAAGTTGATATTGAAATTGCGAATTTCCGTTTCGGCCATTTTCAATTTGTCCCGCGCGTGATGGGAGCGACACGGGCGAGCCTCGCCTTGTCGTTGACACGTTGTTCGAACTTTGCCCAGTCGACGATCATGCGTTGATGCTCGCCCTCGCCGATCAGCTCAATGCCGTCATGGGCTTTGACGTGGAAGAACAGCCGGCGTCCCTCGACTTTCGTGCATTCGGCATCGACCGTTACGGTCTGCCCCGGCACGGTCGCAGCGACGTGCGACACGTTGATGTGGACCCCGAGCGAACCTTCTCCGTCATCGAGATGCGACGCGATGATATTCAGACACGTCCATTCCATCAGGCCAACCATGAAGCCCGTCGCGAAGACGGTCGGCATGAGCTGGAATTCGCGCGCCTCGGGAAAGAGGTGCGGCACCGTTTTCGTCGCCGGAATGCGAAACGAAAATTGCGTGCTCGCGCCGGCGCGAAGCGTCGGTTTCACCGCAGAAGCCCTCACAGCCTGTCTTTCAAGTTGCGTATGGTAATATAGAGGTTCGAGGCGGTAGCAGCGACCGAAAAGATACCGAGCGCAAATGACGGCAGGCTCGGCTCGGCCGTGCGCCCGATCAACGGATATACGAACTCTCCGACCGCCGCGATAATCACGACGCCGATTGGCACGAAGATTGTCGCATAGGGCAGAAATCGGCTGATCGAGCCGAAGATGACGCCGACCAACGCACGAGGCCAGTCGAGCACGAACGCGGCGACCATCAGTCCGGCCGAAATCACCACATTCGTTTCGAATTCCATTCAAGTGCTCGAGTTTACGAGTGAATTTCGGGCGACGGCGCAACGTTGCAACGAAGCATTTCAAACCTTTGCCCTGCCAAACCTTATGAGCGCTGAGCCTTCTCGTCGCCGGGCAAAACGTAGTTCGGACCTTCCCAAGGGCTTTCGAAATCGAAATCGCGGAATTCCTGGGTTAGCTTGACAGGCTCGTAGACGACCCGCTTCTTCTCGTCGTCGTAGCGCACTTCGACGTAGCCGGTGAGCGGGAAGTCCTTCCGAAGCGGATAACCCTGAAAACCGTAGTCGGTCAGGATGCGACGGAGATCGGGGTGGCCAGTGAAGCGGATGCCGTACATGTCGTAGGCCTCCCGTTCGTACCAGTTGGCCGCAGGAAAGACATTGTTGACGCTCGCAACCGGCGTTGTCTCATCTGTCTTGAGCTTGACCCGCAGGCGCTGATTGAGACGCGGCGACAAGAGGTGATAGACGACGTCGAAGCGCTCGCTGCGCTCCGGATAGTCGACGCCGCAAATATCGAGCAGCACTTCGAACTGGCACTTGGGATCGTCACGCAGCTTCGTCAGGACATCGACGATCTTGTCGCGCGCGACCGTAACCGTCAGTTCGCCGAAAGAAATTGCCGATTCCTCGAGCTCACTTCCGAAGACGGATTTCACGGTGTCCTGCAGCGCGGACGGATCAACCATTGGTGCAATTCCTTCAGTCGAAACGGACCTTGCCCTAACGCTCGATCGTTCCGGTGCGGCGGATTTTACGTTGTAACAAAAGCACGCCGTAGACCAGAGCCTCCGCCGTCGGCGGACAACCCGGCACGTAGATATCGACAGGCACGATGCGGTCGCAGCCGCGCACGACGGCATAGGAATAGTGATAATAGCCACCGCCGTTGGCGCAGCTTCCCATCGAGATGACGTAGCGCGGCTCCGGCATCTGGTCATAGACCTTGCGCAGCGCCGGGGCCATTTTGTTGGTCAGCGTGCCGGCAACGATCATGACGTCCGACTGGCGCGGAGAAGCGCGCGGCGCGAAGCCGAAACGCTCGAGATCATAGCGCGGCATCGAGGCCTGCATCATTTCGACGGCGCAGCATGCAAGACCAAACGTCATCCACATCAACGAACCCGTGCGGGCCCAATTGATGAGATCGTCCGTCGTCGTAACGAGAAAGCCCTTATCAGCCAGCTCGTTCGAAACCCCGGTGAAAAAAGGATCGTTGGCGGGCATGACCGCGCCGCCCGGCGCGCCTTCACGGACCCGGTCATAAGCGATGCCACTTGGCCCTTCGTTGGCGCGAATTATTCCCATTCGAGCGCGCCTTTCTTCCATTCGTAGATGAAGCCGACGGTCAAGACGCCGAGGAATACCATCATCGACCAGAAGCCGAACAGCCCGATCTCCTTGAACGCCACAGCCCAGGGAAAGAGGAATGCAATTTCGAGATCGAAAATGATGAACAGGATCGACACGAGATAAAATCTCACGTCGAACTTCATGCGTGCATCGTCGAAGGCGTTGAAGCCGCACTCGTAGGCCGACACTTTTTCCGGATCGGGATTTCTGACCGCGACCAGAAACGGCGCCAGCATCAGCGCGCCGCCGATGAACAGCGCCACGCCGATGAAAATCGCGACAGGCAGATATTGCGAGGTTAGGTCGATCATTGCATCTCGTCCGGTGAGCATGCCGGCCCGCAAGGGCGCATGACGACGCCGTGCACGCCCCGGTGTTAACCCAGGTCCTTTGGCGGCGCAACTCCGGCTGCACCGTCAAACCACATGCCTACAAAATCGCAATGCCCGTTTCCGGCCCCGAGTTTACCCGACGCGACGGGGCGCCGCAGGGAGGCCGCGCCTCGCAACCGATCCGCTTGGCGGACCCGCGAGGCGCCGGAACCGACGAACCGAATCGCCCCTCAGTGTATCGCCGGCTTTCCGGTGGTCATATCGCTATGCCGATGCAGACGGAACGCGAACCAGGAGAGCAGAATTCCGTACAGAATGGCATAGGCCGCTATGACGGTCACGAGCGCCACAGCGCCGACCCGGGGCTGCACGACCAGCACCACGCCGAAGATGACCGAGAGGGCACCGGCGGCGATGAGCAGCCACTCGTCATCGATTTCCTTGCGCAGTCTGATAGCTCCGATGATTTCCATGACGCCGGTGGCGATTGCCCAGGCGGCGATAAGGAACAACAGAACCAGCGCCGTGATGCCGGGCCAGAGGAAGGTCAGTGCGCCTGCGATGATGCCGATCAAGCCGACGGCCGCGAGCCACCACCGCGGAGCGGGCGTGTCGCCCCTGACCGCGGCAGCGAGAGCGAGAACACCTTCCACCAGGGCAAAGGCGCCGTACAGCAGAACGAGCGTCATGACGGTTACGCCGGGCCACGCCAAGGCGAGGAGCCCGAAGACAATGGCACAAATTCCTTTGAGCAGGATGAGCCACCAGTTGTCCGCGAGCGCATGCAGCATCGGACCGGCAGCGAGCGCGGGCGAAAGACGAAATTCAGAGCGTTGCATGATCGATCTCCTTTGAAATTGCTGCGAGCGCCTGGAAATGAAGAACGGGTGACGATCAGTCTGCAGGCGGAGCGTATCGTTGAGGCAAGTCTATGCGTTACAGAATGGAAGCGATCGGATTCCAAAATTCGGAAGCTTCAATTCCTGGCAAACGGAAGATTGACGCCAGCCAAAAGCTTTTATGGATTGTCTTTAATCAGCCAGAAGAATGAAAAGCCCGACGCCGATCGCAGGGCTCAACACCGCCAATAGCGCGGTCATTGCCAGAGCTTTCAGGAACATGACGCTATACTCCCAGTTCAACGTCGCGACGGCTCCCGCGCGGCGACGGTCCGAAATGCGGTGTCAGCACGGGAAGAAATTTCAGGAATGAAGGCAGAATGAATTGACCGGACGCACGTGCGCCGGGGGGCGTACCGGGAAATGACAATGACGCGACCATGTCGCCGGGGCGTCGGAATTTTGAGTCACGCCTAAACGCGAACCGGGCAAGCCGGCGTTCTGTTCGCCTGGCGAAATATGACTCTGCATCACGATACATCGTCCGGCTTCCTCTTGGAAACCGTAGTGCCCATCCAACCCGGTCTTAGCCTCGGCCCGCTTGCACCTTGCGTCAAATGACTTTTTTAGAACCGCGACTTTAGTCTTATGGCGTAACCTTACGCTCTGCGCGACGCACCAATGGCACGGGCTGACAGCCGTTCAATATGACGAACCACACCGGAAGTGCGCTTATGTCGAATATTGATTTTTTTGATGGATTTGGCGCGAGAGACGGGACTTGAACCCGCGGCCTCCGCCGTGACAGGGCGGCGCTCTAACCAACTGAGCTACTCCCGCAATCCAGAAAGTGACGGGCGCCGAAGCGCCCGCCGTCACAGGGTCGCAATACGTGATGCCTGCCCGGCCGTCAAGCCGGAGATCAACCATCAAAGTGCGAACGTCGGCGCAGGAGCCTCTATCTGCGAACGAAGTCGCGCTTGCCGATCTCAAGGCCGTTATGCCGCAGGATTCCGTAAGCGGTGGCGCAGTGGAAATAGAAGTTCGGCAAAGCGACATGCAGCAGATAGTCTTGCCCGCTCAGCGTTACGTCATTGCCACCGAGCTTCTGCGTAATTTGCCTCTTCTCAGCCCCCTCAAATTGTTCAGGCTTGTAGCTCGCGAGCAGCGTCTGAATCCTTGCAATACGCTCCTTGAGCTCCGGCAGGGTCGTCTCGGTATCCGGAAAGCTCGGAACGTCCAGACCTGCGAGTCGCGCCGGAGTGGCCTTCGCGAAATCCGTCGCCAGCTGCACCTGACGCGTAAGGTTGAACATGTCGGGATAGAGCCGCGAGCCGAGCAATACCGCGAGATCGATTTTCTTTGCCGCGGCGTATTCGGCGGCCTTGTCAAGAATCGCATCGAGCGAACCGAGTTGCTTTTGAAAAGTAGGCACGGCGATAGCGTACATGGACACGGTCATGATCGACTTTCCTGGGTGAGTTGATGAAGAGATGCGTTCGCGCGGGAGTGACGGAACGAGAGTTGGGGACTGAGGTCGATAATAGCAACAAGTCCGGCCGGCAAAGTGACCTGCCCGGCGGCTGGCCAGCGCAAAAGCGGCCGCACGATCCAAATAACTCACATGCTTCAGCAGGGCCGTCCCTGGCGGCCGGCTCCGCGAAGCGGAGTCGCCAGGGACAATTAATATGCTCGCCAATGGGCCGTGCCCGGCGGCCGGCTCCGCGCAGCGGAGTCGCCGGGCACAAAGTAAAATGGTGGGCGGTGAGAGGGTCGAACTCCCGACATCCTCGGTGTAAACGAGGCGCTCTACCACTGAGCTAACCGCCCGACGCGACCATCTGCTAGTCGCTTGGCTGCAACCTGTCAAAACAAAGACGCGCGCGGCCCGCGGCTGCGCGCGTCTGAAACGATCGAAAACCGTCCGATTAGTTCAAAGCGTCTTTGAGACCCTTCGCCGGCGTGAACTTCGGCACGCGCGCAGCAGGGATCTGGATCGTTTTGCCGGTTGCGGGATTGCGGCCTTCGCGCGCCTTGCGGGCAGCGACCTTGAACGTGCCGAAATCCGGAATGCGTACCTCGTGGCCGTCCTTCATCGCTGCACGGATGTGCGCGAGAACGGCGTCGACGGCGACATTCGCCTTCTCCTTCGTCAACTCGCATTCCTTGGCAACGGCATCGATCAAATCTTTCTTGCTCATCTCATCATTCCTCTAGTGTCGGAGGTTGGGATTCAGCTCATGGGCCGAAGCCCGAGACAGCCGTATGGGGGAAAAAACGGCCGTGTATGACCGCGTAAAAGCGCCCAATCGCCCCGCCCGTCAAGCAGAAATCACCCGTATTTCCGGACAAAAGCGCATCAAAATGCTCTAAAGTTGCATAAGAAAATGCCCCTGCGCATTTGACGCACAGGGGCACTGAACAGTTCTAAATTTTTAACCGGCCGGACGTTAGTGCGCGGTCACCCGCGAGCCGGTCTTGTCAGACTCTTTCGCGAGAGCTTCCGCAGCCTCGTCCCACGTGATGGCTTCCGGCATACGAACCAATGCGGTCTTCAAGACGTCCTCGAGTTTGGCAACCGGGATGATCTTCATCTTGGTTTGCACCTCGTTCGGAATCTCCGCCAGATCCTTGGCGTTCTCCTCCGGGATGATGACCGTCTTGATGCCGCCGCGAAGCGCCGCAAGCAGTTTCTCTTTGAGGCCGCCAATCGGTAGCACGCGACCGCGAAGCGTAATCTCGCCCGTCATCGCCACGTCCTTATGGACGGGGATGCCGGTCAATACCGAGATGATCGCCGTTGTCATCGCAATGCCGGCAGAAGGTCCATCCTTCGGCGTCGCGCCTTCCGGCACGTGCACGTGGATATCGCGCTTCTCGAACAGAGACGGATGGATTCCGAAATCAATCGAATGCGAGCGCACATAAGCGTTCGCGGCCTGAATCGATTCCTTCATCACGTCGCGCAGATTGCCGGTGACAGTCATCCTGCCTTTACCCGGCATCATGACACCTTCAACCGTCAACAGCTCGCCGCCGACTTCCGTCCACGCCAAGCCGGTAACGATACCGACCTGATCCTCGAGTTCTGCTTCGCCGTAACGGTACTTCGGCACACCAAGGAAGTCGTGCACGTTCTCGGCTGTGACGACGATCGACGTCTTCGACGACGTCAGGATCTCCTTCACGGCCTTGCGTGCCAGCTTCGCCATTTCACGCTCGAGCGAACGGACGCCCGCTTCGCGCGTGTAGCGGCGAATGACCTCTTTCACAGCGCCGTCCTCGACCGTCCACTCGCCGGCCTCAAGCCCGTGCGCAGAATACTGCTCGGGAATGAGGTGGCGCTTGGCGATTTCGAGCTTCTCGTCCTCGGTGTAGCCCGCAAGGCGAATGATCTCCATGCGGTCCATCAAGGCGGGCGGAATGTTGAGCGTATTCGCCGTCGTCACGAACATCACGTTCGAGAGGTCGTAGTCGACCTCAAGATAATGATCGTTGAACGTCGCGTTCTGCTCAGGGTCCAGAACTTCGAGCAGCGCCGCTGCCGGATCGCCACGGAAGTCCTGACCCATCTTGTCGATCTCGTCCAAGAGGAAGAGCGGGTTCGTCCGCTTCGCCTTCTTCATCGACTGGATGACCTTGCCCGGCATGGAGCCGATATAGGTCCGCCGGTGGCCGCGGATTTCCGCCTCGTCTCGAACGCCGCCCAAGGACATGCGCACGAATTCGCGTCCCGTGGCGTTAGCGATCGATTTGCCAAGCGACGTCTTGCCGACGCCGGGAGGTCCGACGAGGCAGAGGATGGGTCCCTTGAGCTTATTCGTGCGAGCCTGCACCGCGAGATATTCGAGGATGCGTTCCTTGACCTTCTCGAGCCCATAGTGCTCGAGGTCGAGGATGGTCTGCGCTTCCGCGATATCCTTCTTGACCTTGCCCTTGATCCCCCACGGGATCGAAAGCAGCCAATCGAGATAGTTGCGCACAACCGTCGCTTCGGCCGACATCGGCGACATTTGCTTGAGCTTCTTCAGCTCAGCCAACGCCTTGTCTTTGGCCTCTTTCGACAGCTTCGTATTTTCGATCTTCTCCTCGAACTCGGAGATGTCGTCGCGCTCGTCGGAGTCGCCAAGTTCCTTCTGAATGGCCTTCATCTGCTCATTCAAATAGTACTCGCGCTGCGTCTTCTCCATCTGGCGCTTGACGCGCGAACGGATCTTACGCTCGACCTGAAGGACCGAGATTTCGCTTTCCATCAGCGTGTAGACGCGTTCAAGCCGCTCGGAAATGCTGGC
>DATBRP010000193.1:0-2913 GCA_036560245.1 Hyphomicrobium sp. | reverse complement strand
TACTGGTCTTCGAAGCGCTTCGCCAGTTCGTCGATGTTGTCCGGCGGCCAGTTCGGCACTTCCATGCCGAGATGGAGACCCATCGTCGCCAAGACTTCCTTGATCTCGTTGAGTGACTTGCGGCCGAAGTTCGGCGTCCGCAGCATCTCGGCTTCCGTCTTCTGGATGAGATCGCCGATATAAACGATGTTGTCGTTCTTCAAGCAGTTGGCCGAGCGGACAGAAAGCTCGAGTTCGTCGACCTTCTTCAGCAGCGCGGCGTTGAAGGCGAGCTCCGGATGGCGCTGTTCTTCCTGCGCCTTCTTCGGCTCTTCGAAGTTGATGAAGACGGCGAGCTGATCCTGCAGGATGCGAGCGGCAAGCGCGACGGCATCCTCGGGGCGGATCGAGCCGTCGGTTTCGACGACCATCGTCAACTTGTCATAGTCGAGTATCTGGCCTTCGCGCGTGTTCTCGACCTTGTAGGAGACCTTCTTGACCGGCGAATAGAGGCTGTCGACCGGGATCAGGCCGATCGGTGCATCTTCCGGACGATTGCGGTCGGAAGCGACGTAGCCCTTGCCGATGTCGGACGTGAATTCCATGCGGATCGATGCGCCCTGGTCGAGATGGCAAATCACGTGATCCGGGTTCAACACTTCGACTTCGGAAGAGGCTTCGATGTCGCCAGCGGTGACGGGACCGGCGCCTTCCTTTTTCAGGACCATGCGCTTCACGCCTTCCGAATGGATGCGCAGCGCGATCTCTTTGATGTTCAGGATGATGTTCGTCACGTCTTCGCGGACGCCCGGCACGGACGAGAACTCGTGCAGCACGCCATCGATCTGCACGGTCTTGATGGCCGCGCCCTGGAGCGATGACAGCAGAACGCGCCGCAGCGCGTTGCCGAGCGTCATGCCGAAGCCGCGTTCAAGCGGCTCAGCGACGACGGTCGCGGTGCGTGAGCGATCGCGACCGGTCTGGATTTCAAGCTTTGACGGCTTGATCAGGTCTTGCCAGTTTTTTTGGAGAATGTTCACGAGGAACCTCGTCTATCTAGCGCGGTGGGGAGCGGCCCGCGCGACGGCAGGGAACTAAAACACTTACGCATAAAGCGCCGCGCGTTGCCGCGGCGGCGCATAAAATCTCTTAAACGCGACGACGCTTGCGCGGACGGCAACCGTTGTGCGGGATCGGCGTGACGTCGCGGATCGACGTGATCTGGAAGCCGACGGCCTGCAAGGCGCGGAGAGCGGATTCACGACCCGAGCCCGGACCGCAAACCTCGACTTCGAGGACCTTCATGCCGTGTTCCTGCGCCTTCTTGCCGGCGTCTTCGGCGGCCATCTGAGCGGCGTAAGGCGTCGACTTGCGCGAACCCTTGAAGCCCTTCGTGCCCGACGACGACCAGGCGATCGTGTTGCCCTGCGCGTCGGTGATGGTGATCATCGTGTTGTTGAACGACGCGTTCACATGCGCAACGCCCGACGTGATGTTCTTCTTCTCGCGCTTTTTGACTTTGCCGCGTCCGGCTGCGGTTGCTTCCTTGGCCATTACGATCGTTACTCCTGGCCTCCCGATCCGGAGGCGAAAATCTCGTTGACGTCACTGCGCGCGCATCATGCGCACGCCTGAATGGGATGAAGCGACGAACTACTTCGTCGCTTTCTTCTTGCCGGCGATCGCAACAGCCTTGCCCTTACGGGTGCGCGCGTTCGTGTGCGTACGCTGACCGCGGACCGGAAGGCCCTTGCGGTGGCGAAGACCACGATAGCAGCCGAGGTCCATCAGCCGCTTGATGTTGGTCTGAACCTCACGACGCAGATCGCCCTCAACCGTGTAATCACGATCGATTGCCTCGCGGATCTGCAAGACTTCGGCATCCGTCAGCTGGCTCACGCGGCGCTCGGCCGGGATGCTGCACTTCTGGCAAATCTCTTTCGAGAATTTGGGTCCGATGCCGTGGATGTAACGGAGCGCGATTTCAACGCGCTTGCCCGTGGGAATGTTGACGCCTGCGATGCGGGCCACTTCTGTCTCCTGCCTCTGTCTCGTCGTGCCGGTTTCGGTTTAAGTCTATGTTTCGTCTGCCCGTTCCCGATGGCTCTCGAGAGCCCGCCCTGGTCCGTGCCTTAACTGCCAATAGGCGCAACGATCACGGCACCGGAGCGTAAGCCCAGGTCCGGATCAAGTTGAGCCCTAATAGAAAAAGTGGGGTGTTGTAGCTCGGCTGCTCCCTTCCGTCAATGCGTGCTTTTTACCTTAAGCTGTCTGAAATTCGCTCAAAACTTCATCGATTTGGCTGCTGACTTCTCCAATCGGCGCCATACCGTCGACCGGTTTCAACAGCTTGTGAGCAAAATAATAGCCGATGAGCGGCGCCGTCTCGCGGTAGTAGGCGATCAGGCGCGTTTTCAGGGCTTCGGCGTTATCGTCGGCGCGGACCGTGCCGCCGGCGGCTTTCGCCTCCCGGGCGCGACATTCGATCCGGTCGGCTAGTTTCGTGTCGTCGACCTTGAGCTCGATGACGCAATCGATCTTCCGGCCCTTGGATTCGAGCAGCGTATCGAGGGCATCCGCCTGCGCCAATGTGCGCGGGAAACCGTCGAGGATGAAGCCCTTGGCGCAGTCCGGTTCGGAGATGCGATCGGCGATGATGCCGATGACGATCTCATCGTGCACCAGGCCGCCCTCGGCCATGATCTGCTTGGCTTTGAGGCCGATATGGCTGCCTGCCTTGACGGCCGAACGCAGCATATCGCCGGTCGAGAGCTGAGGAATACCGAGCTTCTCGGAAATGAGCTGAGACTGCGTTCCCTTACCCGCACCGGGCGGGCCAAGCAGCATCAGGATCATCGGCGCGTCCCGCGAAGCTTAGCCTTCTTGATGAGGCCTTCGTACTGCTGGGCGATGAGATGGCTCTGGATCTGCGCC
>DATBRP010000192.1:0-5690 GCA_036560245.1 Hyphomicrobium sp. | reverse complement strand
GATCTCTACGCCCGCTTTGGCGAAACGTATGAATGGGATACGGCCGCCGGCCAGGCGATCCTGGAGGCCGCGGGTGGGTCGGTAACGACGCCCGCCGGCGAACCGCTGACCTATGGCCACTCCGGCCGTGGTTTCCGCAATCCGCATTTCGTGGCGTGGGGCCGCCAGCCATTGTGGCGCGAAGGTAACGATGCCGCCCGGAATGTTCCTGGCGTATAAGCAACGCGGGTTGGCCATACTTTAGCAATAGAATCTAGCGAATCTGCAGTACGGTTTTCGCCGAGGGTCGTGCATGCGCGGGCGGAGACTGCTTGCCGTGTCGAGGGCGGACCAGCGCGAGTTCGACGAAAAAACGTGGGGTCACTGCGATGAGCCGCGTCTTCAAGACGTTGTTGGAAAAGAATACGGCGCCGAGCCGGATTGCTGCGGCCTTAGCCGCTTTACCGCTCGTCGCATGTCTTACCTTATTTGGCGCCACCGCCAGTGTCGGCGATGATGCGTATCATCCGCCATCCGATACCTATACCGGTCAGAGCGGCGTCGATACCTATCGTCCCTCGTCACCTCCGCCATCCAATGGCTATCAGCCTGGCGGCGGCAGGGCGCCGGATGATTCCTATCAGCCGAACGGTGGAAGTTCCTATTCGCCCGGCGGTGGTGGCGCAGCGAACGACGGTTACGGCCCGTACAATGGTTCTCGCGCTAACAACAATGGCTCGAGCGGATATGGCGAACCCTATAGTGCGCCGCCGCAAAACAGCGCCAGCCGCGATGAGCATTACGATCAAGGTCCGCCGCCGGGCTACGAAGGAGAGCCTCCGCACGGTACTTACTCGGAAGACGAAATCGTCCGCGCCGGCAATAACTTCTTCGGCAAGGTCAGTGGCGGCCTCGCTTCGGCGGTCGAGTGGGCGTTCCAAAAGTGCGGTCGGCCGAACGGCTATATCCTCGGCCAGGGCGCCGGAGGTGCCTTTGTCGCCGGTCTCGCTTATGGCGAGGGCAGGCTCTACACGAAGGACGCCGGCAGCTTCAAAGTTTACTGGCAAGGTCCATCGGTCGGCTACGATTTTGGCGCCGACGGTTCGAAGGTTATGACACTGGTCTATAACCTCCGTGACCCATCAGACATTTATGAACGATTCGGAGGCGTCGAAGGGGCGGCCTACCTGGTTGGCGGCATCAGTGTGCAGTTGCAAAAAGCTGGACACGTGACGCTCGCTCCGATTCGGGCGGGCGTTGGATTGAGACTCGGTGCCAATGTCGGATATCTGAAGTATACTCGGAGCCCGACGTGGAATCCATTTTGAGAGTAGAAGTCGGCGCTAGCGCGGGTTCCGGGTTGCAGAAATCCGAAAAAGCGGGTTTCTCACGGCAGGGAATTCTGCACGCGGCGGGGGCCGTGTAGCCGATCAGTTCAGGACCTGTTGCTTGATTACCCTTTACGCCGCGATGCTCGTGACGCTGGGCTTCCTGATCGCGGCCCTGATGGTCGTTATTCTGCTTCCCGCCTATCGTCGTCGCATCGAGAGATTTGCGACGGAAGTGCTGAAGCGCATGCTGCCGCTCACGGAAGATGAAATTCGCGCCGATAAAGACAGATTGCGCGCGAACTTCGCGATGGAAGTTCACAGGCTCGAGACCAAGGTCGAGGAAGCGGGCCTGTCCGCCGCGCGCCAGAGCGTCGAGATCAATCGGCGCGATGCCAAGATCCAGGAGCTGACCGAGGCAATCGCCGCGCATAAAATGAGCGGCGAAGAGCACGAGAATGCCCGGCGGGTTCTTGAGCAGGCTATTCTCGATCGGCTGCCGAAGGTCGAGCAGCGTCTGACCGAAACGAGGAAGTTGCTGGCAACGCGAGATCGAGAAATCAGATCGTTGCTCGCGACGAGTGCCAAGCAGGCCACGGCGCTCGAAGAGGCAACCCAGCTTAACGTTCAGCGGGAAAAAGAACTTTCGAAATTGCGCGTTACACTCGATACGCGCGCCTCGCGCGATCGCCGCCCGCGTTCCGACGAGCGCATCGATGGCAATGTGGCTTTGCGATCCGAATTGGAAGCCACGCGTGCGCAAAACCGCGATCAAGCCGACCTCATTGAACGGCTGAGAGGTGCGAACGGCATAGCAAAGGCGGCGTCTGCGGAGGACGAAGATCGCGACGCCGAGGTCAAGCGTCTGACGTTGGCGCTCGCCAGAGCCGAATCCCAGCTTGCTGCGATTGAAGCCAGCGTGGGTGGCAACGACGCGGAGCGCATGGCGCTCGAAGATCGCATTGCGGATCTTCAGGCGACGAGCGATGTGAGGTTTACAGAAGTCGCTAAGCTTAAGGCGGCGCTCAAAACCTACGAGGAAAACGCCGGTCAAACTCCCGGCATTGCGCAAAAGGCAGATTTCAGTGCGGTTCAGGTTGAGGTGGATCAGCAGCGCCGCACGATCGCGGCGCTTCGTGCCGAGATCGCCGCGAGTCAGGAACGCCTTTCGCGGCAAGCGCTGCATTTTCACGATGAGTTGCGTCGCATGGGGTCTCAGCCCGCTGAAAACGCCCCATTGGATGCGGAACAGCCGCCAAGAAAGCCCTTGGTGGAGCGCATCACGGCGCCCCGGCCGGTACGGTCTACAGACCATGAAGCGGTCAATGCCGACGACGGCTCGGAACCTCTCCGCGAGGGGCGTCCAGCGTCCCATCTGCGCGCCCTGAACGGCGCGGGCAGCGGCACGGACGTCAACATCAACGCCGATGAAGCAGGCGCTTCCGCAGAGCATATTCCGCCGCCGTTACCGGCGACTGAGCCCGGAAAAGAACCAAACGGTATCAAGCCTGCTTTACGTCGTCCGCGCCTGCTTGAGCGCATCAGCGGGCTCGATAAGCGCTAATCAGGCGCGTTCCGAGGCTTCCCCGATCCATTTGATTGCGTTAATCGGATCGCACCTTTTTAGGCGCCCCGGGGCACCTTAAATTGTCATTATGGAAAAGCAGCTTGAGTATAGGTAGCTCTTTCGCGGGCTATTACCGGATTGATTGCGAACTATGGCGAACGACCACTCCGACGGTGAACTTCATCACCCTTCGCATGACGGCGATCATGGGCATGATCACGCCAGTGCGGGGCATGGCCATAGTCATAGCCATGCGCCGAAAGATTTTGGGTTCGCATTCGCGGTGGGCACGGGGCTCAACGTCGCCTTCATCATCGTTGAAGTCATCACGGGACTTCTCGCGAACTCGATGGCTCTTCTCGCCGATGCCGGGCACAATCTAAGCGACGTCCTCGGGCTCCTTATGGCTTGGGGCGCCAGTCTGCTGGTCAAGCGGCTCCCGACGTTGAGCTACACCTACGGTTATGGCTCTTCGACGATCCTGGCGGCGCTTGCCAATGCCGTGATGTTGCTCGTGGCGGTGGGAGCGATCGCCTGGGAAGCCGTTCAGCGATTGGGTACGGAACCGCCCGTCAGCGGCAAGACCGTGATCATCGTCGCCGCTATCGGCATATTGATCAACGGCTTTACCGCGTGGCTGTTTGCTTCTGGGCGCGAACGCGACGTCAATATCCGCGGCGCTTACCTGCATATGGCAGCCGACGCCCTGGTCTCTCTCGGCGTTGTTCTTGTGGGTTTCGCCATGTTGATGACCGGCTGGTACTGGCTCGATCCGCTCGTCAGTCTCGTCATTGCGGCGATCATCGTCTGGGGAACGTGGGGTCTGTTGCGGGATACGACACGACTAGCCCTGCACGGTGTTCCTTCGGGCATCAGCGCCGCCAGGGTCAGTAGCCGCCTCGAGGCGCTGCCCGGCGTCGAGAGCCTGCACGATCTGCACATCTGGCCGATGAGCACGACGGAGACGGCATTGACGTGCCATCTGGTGATGCCCGGCGGGCACCCCGGCGACGCGTTCATTTTGCAGGCGACGAAGATGTTGCATGATGAGTTTGAGATCCGCCATGCGACTCTGCAATTCGAGGTCAGCACGGACGCGCCGTGCGGTCTTGGAGCAGGGTGCATTGCAGGCGAGCGCCGCGAACAGGCGGGAACATAATCGGCCGTATGACGGTTAATGATCGGGCGGCGTATTAATGGCGCAATGGACAAATCGCGTGAAATGCCACAAAGTGCTCGGCACATTCATATTGCGTTAGGGATATTACGCCCCCATTTCGAGTCGGATTACTTCAAAGCTCCCTCGAAGAATATTGTTCAGATAGGCTCGCTGCCGACGAGATATCGGCGCAGAGGCTCGCGTGTTCGGAGTTCGAGTATGTTCAGTGTAACTCTCAACGATATTGCTTCGCCGATACGGCCGCCTGACGCCGCGGAGCAGGATAACAACGCCGGCACGCCGTTTCGTAGCATTGAACGCAACGAGTTGTTGTTCGAGACCGGCGATCTCAAGACCGACATTTATCGAGTTGAGACGGGCGCCCTGTGCATCTTTACGAAACGGCCGAACCTAACGACCGAGGTTATAGAGTTTGCGCTCGCCGGCGATCTCGTCGGAATGGGTTTCCTTGAGCGGCATGCCACCAGCGCTCGTGCGGCGGTGGATACCAAAGTCACAAGCTTCCCGCTCGATGCAATGGAGCGGCTGACTGAAGGCGACGCGCGGGCCAAGGCTCGGTTGGACGACGCGGTGCAGCGCGAGTTCGCTTTTCGCCGGGATCGTCTCGTCAGCGCCGGACGGGCGCGGCCGCTCGTGCGCCTAGCGGCGTTTCTCGTCGCTGTGTCGCACCGGAATGGCGAGGAGGGGCGCGATCCGATGCTGATCGACGACACATTGAATTGTGCCGTCGTCGCCGATTATCTCGCCGTCAGCATCGATATGCTGGCGTTGCTATTGGTTCAGCTCGAAATGCGCGGTTTGGTTCGGCCGGCTTCGAAGTATGACTTGCGTATTGTCGACATCGATCGGCTCGAAGCTCTTGCCAATGAGAGTGCGCACGCACTTCTGCAATCGAATCTGCCCGATAGCCCGCCAGCGCTACGATAGACCGGCTGCTCAATGTCCGGGCGCTTTCCCTCGTTGCAGCCAGAGAAACAGGAAGCCGATAACCGGTATCAGGATATCGGTATAGAAGACGACGCCAGCGTTGCCTGGCGCGAAGTTATGCGCGGTGATCATCTGATAGATGTGCACACCTGCGGCTCCGAGTAGGAAGAACGCAGGACCGACCACCGCTGCGAGGCGTAGATCATAACTTCCTCGCCACGCCAGAAAGCCTAGAACTGAAAACCCGAGACTTGCGAAGCCGACTTCGGCTTGGAATGGGCTGTCCGCCCAGCCTATCAGTCTCGCCGTCATCTCGCCGAAGAACGTATGCATCACGAAATTGTAGAAGAAGCCCGCGCCGATCGAGAACAATACGAAGTATGAAAAAATCGCCTCGATTACGATTGGCTTGGTGAGGGGAGTCTTCTTCCGATAGAGGGCAATGGCGGATGCGATCAATCCGATGACCAGAAAGGTTAGCGTGAAATTGCTCAATACAAAGCGAATGAAATCCTCCATGCGCGTGCCCTCATTTGCGTGCCGCTTCGATCATCATCGAGAGACGGTGTCGGGCTCAAGCAGCATGTAGCCCGCGAATTTTTTGAAACTTTCCCGCCGCGCATTTGACATAAAAACCCATCGCATGCTGGTGATCAGCTGCGCAAGCGGAGGCATTTGAATCTGCCGCCCCCGGCGGTCGGCTTCGTCG